>JBAXSF010000116.1:0-4367 GCA_037130835.1 Actinomycetes bacterium | reverse complement strand
CCAAATTGCCAACTCGGCCTAAACACAAAGGCAGCAAAAGCAACGGCTAAGACTTGTCGGGCGACTAGGTCAAGTGCGGGAAGCCGACTTGCGACCATGTGCGGCAACATTCCAGCGATCATCGCCAGCGCAGTCACCGACACCGCTTGATAGGCAGCGTGCTCAGCACTGATGCCACCAAACCAAGGCAACACCGAGTAGGCCAGCGCACCTGCTGTAGCAACAGGCCACACCTCGCGATCGCCGGGAAGTCGCAAGCGCAAGAAGGCACCAACACCGATGAACAGTCCGAAGGCCAAGGCCACCAGCGGTTGCTTGACTCCGTAAATCGCCGTTGAACACAACGAGATCACGGTGATGAGCAACGCTGCGACAGCCAGTAAGACCGAAGCGGCTAAACCGGGTTCACTGACCCGACCACCAGGACGCACTGCATCTGCTGCTGTCAGGGTCATGACGTCACCGCATCTTCACCGATGGTGGGGCGTTGCGCTTGTTCGCCAACAACAAATCGGGGCTCATCGACGGGTTCGGGAATCATCGGGTCGTCATCGTCAAAGACGGGTGCGCCAAGTTGGGCGGACAGTTCCTCGGCCGTCGGCGGCTTGGCTGGTTCCCAACCCACGTGGCCAACAGCCAGGACCAACGCATCCACCATGTGTGGGTCAAACTGAGTTCCGCGGCAGATGAGGAGTTCCTCGATGGCCTCTTCGACGCTACGGGCCGACCGGTACGAACGAGTAGACGTCATCGAGTCGAAGGCATCGGCCACAGCAATAACGCGGGCAAATTCGGGGATGTCTTCGCCTTTAAGACCTGAGGGATACCCAAGACCGTCCAGGCGCTCGTGGTGGTGATAAATCCCCGCGAGGGCTTCGTCGAGGAATCGAATATCGCGCACAATGTCATGGCCGCGGGTTGGGTGCAGCTTGATGGCCTCAAACTCATCCTTGGTGAGCTTTCCGCTCTTACGCAACACCGTGGTCGGGACACCGAGCTTTCCAACGTCGTGCAGCGTGCCCGCGTATTCCAATGCCTGCAATCGATCCTCAGACATCGTCACTGCTTGACCGATCAAAACTGCTGCGCGCGCAACTCGTTCACTGTGACCGCGGGTGTACGCATCCTTTGTTTCCACCGCTTGAACCAAAGTTCGAATCGTGGCGTTGTATGCCTGCTGTTCGGCCGCGAACTGTCCCATCGCCCAGCGAGCAACAAACAGCGGCAGCAAACCAAAAGCCAAGGCCAAGGGACCAACTTGTGTCCACAAAACTGCTAACACCATTCCCAGCGCCGAGTAGGCAACTCCAGGGAGCAACGTACGCAACAAGATGTCGCGCAAGAGGCGAATTGATGAGGCATTTTCAACGATGGCGATGACCACGCCAACAAGAAGGGAGTTAATGAAGGCGTAGACCACACCGCTGACCAGGGCAGGAAGAAGGACCTTGGGGAAATCTCCTGGCTCCAAGGTCGAGGTGCCACCCAGCGCTGAATAGATCGCGCCACCTGCGGCAACAGCCAAAACCAGCTGGCCCGCGTTGAATACCCGTTTGACTGGCGCGATCCGCGTGACGTCACACACCGAGGCAAGAGCGACGAGGACGCCACCCCACACACCCAACACGATGTAAGCAGCAATGGCTACCGGGGTGGTGACGGTAATGGTGAGGCCAGCAGTTCGGGTGCCGGGTCCGACCGGCAACGAATCCGCAAGAACATAAAGAACTGCGAAAACCAAAATAGGGAGCCACTGATCGACGTGACCCATGGCAAAGATGCTGAGACCAAGCGCGGCCGCAACAACGGTGACAATCACCAGCCGTGCAGCGCGGGGAAGCTCGCGCATCAATGCTCCTGCCACAAAGGGTGAGAGCGATACGGGGACCGACAGCGGGATGATTCACCTTAACGCCAGGAAACGCCTGGCTCGAGAAGCATCTTGAACATGGTGGGTAACACCCCCAGGGATTCATGTCACAGTCACCGCTTGTTGACTATGCAAGATCCGCTCCGCTTGGGGGAAGAGCGGACCGAAGTCCGCTCAAGTGGAGCACAACAATGTTTCAGTACTACAGACATTGCAATGGTGTGCGCAGCTGAACTGCACACGTGTGAATCACCACGCTGCCGATCCCGGTACCGCTCTCTTCAGTTTTAGTTCGGTCTACAGGCACAACCCACAGACCTGACACGACCTCTCGAGTTCCGGGACTCAAGTGGCTACCGTTACACAAGTGAACGGTGTGAAGTCACTGGAGTCAAGCCTGACCAGCGACTAGGCACAATGTACCGCCTGAATTAGCCCACATGGCTCAAGCAAGGGCAGGCTCGCCACGACACCTCCCCGCCCCTGACCTACGCTGAGGCGGTGGCTGGTCCCGAAAATGAGCGCCGTGAGGCCTACGCCCTCCTGATCAGGGGGCTGCTTGGGTTGCGCGCGTCAGGCATCAGCGACAGCGAATTTCTCGCCCACACCCTGCCCGGTCTGCTCGCCGCCATCGACTCGGCTGAACCATCCCCCGCGATGCAGGCGGACTCTTCGCCCGTGAGGCAGGTCTCCATTGGTGAACAGCGCATGGAGAGCACCCTGCAATCGGCGCGCCGCCCACGCCTGCTCGTTGCGGGGCTTACGGTTGTAACAGAAGATTTTTCCCAAGGAATGACGCCACTCCTGGCGACTTCCCCCGAAGGAGCTGAAGTGACCACCCTGCGCTTGCGCCCTGACCTTGAAGCCGCCTTGCGGCAGATTCAAGGCATTCGCGCTGCCAGCGTTGTGACCAACGGCAAGAGCGAACCCACCGAAATCCACGTTTTGGCCATGAGCGGTAAAGCTCCCAAGCAAATCGTGCGCGACGTTCAATCCCTTGCCATGGCTCAGTTTGACCTCGACATTGATCACCGCATCGTCAGTGTGGTTCAGCTCGAAGACGCCGATCTCGCCCCGACCCCACCCCCGCAGCCGTCAGGACAACACGACACCATCACAACAGATACCGAGCCGGATCTGACCGCTGATGTCGTGGAGTTTGACCTGCGCGAACCCGTTGGTTTGTCTGTCGTTCCCGACGCACGCAATTCCGGTAATAACAGCTACAACGCCGATGCCACCGCACGCGTTATGGCGGTTCCAGAACGCGTCGAAGTCGCCGATGAAGCCACCCAGACTGTGCGTGCGGACAACACCCAACGCCCCACCATCAGCGCTATCACCGTGCGCACCAGCGGAGACGAAGCCGAAGTCAGTGTCGCCCTGACCGCCACTGGCCACACTTTTGAAGGCCAGCTCACCGGCCCAGCCAATATTTCGCATCGGCCACGTCTGGTTGCCCAAGCAACGCTTGCAGCCGTCAGCGAGCTCCTTGGCCAACAAGCCACTATTGAATCCGTCACGATCATCCCCAGCGGATCAAAATCTATTGTGCTGACCGTGGTGTCGATCATGACCCCTCGCGTTGGGGAACAAGATCTCACCGGTTCAGCATTAATCCGCGGCGACGAAGCCGACGCGGTGGCACGCTCTGTACTTGACGCGCTTAATCGCCGCATCAGCGGCTAGACCAGACCCACCGCCAAGGCACGCGGGTACGCACCGCTAAGGTTTGGTTCACTATCTGAGCCTTTTGGAGTCTGTTATGAGCAAGCGCGCCCGCAAGCGTCGTTCACGTAAGAAGAATGGCGCCAACCACGGCAAGAAGCCCAACGCTTAATTCAGCGCTATTCCTTCTCTTCAATGGTGACCGACGTAATGGTCATTGACACCCGTTGACGCAATTCATCTGGGGCTGACTCACACCCACAGGCACGGGCAACCAGCGCCTTCACTGATTGGCCTTCGCCGATCGTGTCCACACATGACTCACACAGCTCTAGGTGAGCACGAATTGCTGCGCACGTTTGTGGGTCTGCTTCACCGTCAATGAACTCATAAACGCGCGCAATGACTTCGGTACATTCAAAAACTTGCTCGGTCATGACGCATCTCCTGCCGGGATGAGGCCACGCTCGCGCGCGTAGTCCTGCAATAGCGTGCGCAACATTGACCGGCCTCGATTAAGTCGTGACATCACGGTTCCAATCGGTGTATCCATGATCTCTGCGATCTCCTTGTAGGCAAAGCCTTCCACATCAGCTAAGTACACCGCCATGCGAAAATCCGATGGTAATTCCTGCAGCGCCTTTTTCACATCCGCATCGGGCAGATGATCCAGAGCCTCGGTTTCGGCGCTTCGTAGACCGCGTGAGGTGTGTGCCTCGGCGCGCACTAACTGCCAGTCCTCAACACCATCGGCATCGGACTGCAACGGCTCGCGCTGCTTCTTGCGATACGAGTTAATAAACGTATTGGTCAAGATGCGATACATCCA
>JBAXSF010000115.1:0-4421 GCA_037130835.1 Actinomycetes bacterium | reverse complement strand
GCCGCACCGATCTTTCGCTTTGCGGCCAACAAGAACGCTACGCGTCCACCGAAACAAAAGCCGATAACACCGATGCGGTCAGGAGCAAAACCCTTGCTGTCCAGGTGCGCCAAGGTTGCATCGAGGTCAGCCAAAATCCCCTCGTCACTGAGCCCACCGAAGTTCAAAGCCGCGGCTTGCAGGTCGCCATAAGCCGCTACACCGGCGGGTGCTCGGTGGAAGAAGTCAGGAGCAACTGCATGCAAGCCAGCATTCGCAGCACGTCGTGTCACGTCCGCAATGTGATCAGTGACGCCAAAGGCTTCGTGAATGATGATGACCGCACTTTGCGCTGCTTCAGCAGGAGCTGCCTCGTAGATGGCAAGCGGTCCGTCACTGCCAACCAAGGTGCTGGTTCGCGTGCGAAGCATCGGGGTAGCGGGTGCGCTCACAACGTCCTCCGAGATTTAAGTGGAGCGGGCCTTTACAAACGATGTTGATTCCACCAAAGATTTCAGATCTTCGCCAGCCGATAAGTCATTTCGCAGGTGACGGTTCAGGAACAATCCAGCAGCTGCGCCAATGAATCGCTCGGCCTCCTCGGGCGTAATCCCAGCCTCGAAGTCCTCATCAGCCCGAGGCCACAGGCCATCTTGTGGTTGAAGCACGGAAAAGTGGTTGGCACCTTGCAGTTGAATCAGATAGGAGTCTGCGCTGGCCGCAGTAGCTGGCAACGTCTCGAACGTGCGCTCCATAGGGTCAAAGACATCACCCGAATCGGCGTACCAGCGCATCCCCGCAGCGATCAATCCGTCTTGGGTGCCGCTGAACATCATCACTGCAGCATCCCCGCTGAGTGGCAAGCAACTACCTAGTGGCCAACCAAAAACCGTCGACGCCATGGTGTGGCTCGCATAGGAAATGACAGCTTTGACTTGCGGAAAGAACTTCGCGTTGGCGCTCTCGAGTGCAACCGTGCCACCAGCGGAATGGCCAATCAACGCAACGTTGTCTAGATCTAACGCACCGGCAAGCACACCTTCGGCGTTCAGATCGGCCGCAAGGCGCAAAACACCAGCGATGGCTTTACCCACGGGCTTAGTCCCGTAGGTGTCAGGCTGAATCGCATTCAAATCCACGCCGGGAGTAATGCCGAAGTTATTCGGTGGAATCTCAGAAATCAGTGATGACAACATCACGGCGTAACCGCGACGAGCCAAGCTCAAGGCCAACCAGCGGTAGTACGTCAGCTCGGTATTCATGCCCGGCAAGATCACTGCGATCGGTAACAGGCCAAACGAGGTCTCGACTGGGCGAGTGCCGACGGGGTCAACCCGCTGACCATCACCGGCTGGGTAATAGATGCTCACGTGAGCAGTGTCAAAGGGCTCGGGCGCGTGATCGATGCGCGTGGCGCGATGGATCCAGTGAACCAACTGCTCTGACACGGTCGCGGCCCTTCCCTATTGCCAGACAGGCTGGCGCGTTGATGGAGTCTAGGGGCTGGGCCCAGGGCTGGGCTCCCACGCGTGAAAATCGCCGAACTGGGCTAGGGTCGCCACCAATCACAAGGAGCCTGACCATGATTTTGTCCCTCGATTTGTCCGAAAAGATCTTGGACCACCTGGTGCAAGCCACCGGAGCAACCGAAGTCCTGGCCGCCGATGGTGGACCGCTCATGGTTGCCCCAGGCACGGACACCCCCGCCTCGGGCACCATGCGCTTGTTCCGCGGTGGGTCGATTCAAAAGATCGTCTGGACCAAGCTCCAAGTCCCCTCACGTGGTGTGACGACGTGCATGATTTTTGCGTTCGCCGATCCAGCGTCGGGTTTGCCACACTTCACACTGGACTGTGCCGACCACGGCGATGAGTCCTACGCCTTTCACCTCGACCTGATGCCGCGCGTTGAATTAGCAACGCACGTTCCCTACATGGATGAGGTCTTTCTTCCGCTCTCGCCCTTTTACGAAACTGGTCGAGCCATCGAAGGAATGTGGGCGACCGGAACAACACCTCGTCAATTCGCCATGATGTCGCCGTGGATGTTGGTTAACTTTGCCAACGAAGAAGCATTTCGAAAAATTGGCGATGTCGTCATGGATTACGCCAATCACTGGATCAGCGTGGTCAATGCGGGCCTCAGCCCTGAGGTCGAAGCGAGCCTGGCCGACACCGATCTGACCGAGCGCGATACCGGCGTTCGTTACAACCTCTTTAGCCCCTCCATCGACCCCGTGTGGGGCCGCGTGGACGCCATGATCGGGCCCGAGGGATCCGAACTGATCCGGTCTAACTTGCAGCTGCTCTAACTACGGCTGAGCAGTAACCAAGGGCTCGAGCAATTCCCACGGGCGACCATCAACGAGGTCGGTGTCGCGGGTGACCATGCGATTGACCGCCTCTGCTGGGCGTAACTCAACGATGGTCACGCCGGTCTTTGAGGTCGGTTCAACGGTGTCAGGAGCAGAAATCACACCGTTAAACGGTTCCGCGCGGTCGGGGCGCCACATACCGAAGTTGCTTGTCAGCGGAACGAAGCAACTGCCGCCAACGCTGTTGGCTCGCGATGCGGCCGCAATGTTGATGCGGTTCTCTGCAGCGCGCTCCTTCAGGCCATGCACGATTTCCCACTTTTCTTGAACGTCAAACGGAACGGCAGCCACATCGGCATCCTTCAATGCCGCCAGGCGGAAGGTCTCGGGGAAGATCGCATCATCACCGACGATGACGACCAATCGGCCCCAACTCAATTCGATGGCCTCAATGGCATCGCCCAAGTCGGACACCCAGCCGGCATGACGCGCAATCTGGTGAATCTGCTTCTGCTGTCCAACGACACCGGACTTGGTGATGACCACTCCTACGTGCGCGCTGCCTCGAGGCAAGCTGGTCACCACTTGCGCGTTGCTGTCGCCAATGGCAGCCGTCAGCGCAGCAATGGCGGCATCCCCACGCTCTTGAATCGCGTCAGCTGAGAGCGAGGAATCCACCACGCCACCGTCAAAGCAGAACAATTCAGGTAGAACGATCAATTCGGCGCCATCAGCGATCGCGCTGGTCACCGCTGCTGATGCTTCAGCGATAGCGGCTTCCCCATCGGCGGCGGTTTGAACCACAGCGGTTTGCAAAGCAGCCGCACCGGCACCGGCCTTGCGACCCGTGGGGGCTTGAGCCATGGGTGCGTACACGGATGGGCGACGAGCCGCCATCACATCGGTGCCGTCGGGACGCTTCTTGTTGTCGCCCAACGTGGGGTCAATGTCGACAACCAACACTGCTTCACCACGAAGCGGTGCGGTAGCAACGATGTTGCCGAGCGGGTCAACAACCATGCTCTCGCCAGCACCCAACAACGTTTCAACAGGAGTGTTGAGGGCCTTCGACACCATCTCGCGTGGGCCTTCGTTGACCAAGTAGTCCACCTTGTTCGCACTGATGACCCACACCTTGTTTTCCGCGGCGCGAACTGGCACGTGCAGGCTGGCTTCATCAGGAGCGAACGAGTTCAAGGTATTAAGCAGAACGCGCGCGCCACGCACGGCCAAACTGCGCGGGGTTTCGGCAATCACTCCGTCCATGCACGAGTACATGCCGGTCAAGCCAAAGGGGGTTTCCACCAGCGGAGTGATCTCGTTGCCAGCATCAAAGTGCAAGCGCTCCGATCCCATCAGGACCTGCTTGCTGCTCTGGGCCACCAACTCCCCTTGAGGGTTGAACATCATGTTGGTGCCGGTCAAGCGGCCGTTTTCGCGACGCACAATGCCGTTGATCAAAATCCAGACATTGTGTTCACGAGCTTTGGCCCCTACCGAGGTAATCCACGGTCCATCCAAGGTGATCGCGCGTTCCCACGCTTGATCGCGGTCGTCATACCAAGACACGTGATTGACAAATTCCGGCGTCATGATCACGTCGGGCTTTTCGGTAGCAGCCAGATCAATCATGCGCATCGCGGTTGCAAGATTGGCCTCAACATCGGTGGTCACGCCGTACTGACAGGCCGCAATGCGCACCTCACCAGCTGCGGGACGATCCCCGGAGGTGTGACGGACGATGGCAGGGGCCTGGCTCATAGCAACCTCACTACTGTGAATTGGTTAGGGACTTCGCCGGTCAGCATAGCCCGACCGCGTGCGGTTTTTTAGGCGTTCCAGAGCGGAGCGAACTGCGTAGCCACGACGTCCTCGTAGGCCACGGGTGCATCGATGAGTCCCATGTTCATCTGGAACTGCACCATGCCATCAACAAACTCTTCACTAATAGATGCATTCAAATACGGGATATCGCGCTGGACGACCTGGGCAATCAAGGACGCTTCAAGTTCTGGGAACCACTTTTGGCCGACCTTGGTAGCCAGTGAGACATCGGCTTTGAGTGCCTTTTGAGTTTTCACCAAGGCACGCACCGCAGCTGCCACAGCATCTGGCTGCTCGTCAATCA
>JBAXSF010000114.1:0-4464 GCA_037130835.1 Actinomycetes bacterium | reverse complement strand
CTGCCAACGCCCTCAAGATGTGCGGCACCAGTGGCGCCCTGATGGACAACGAGATTGGCCGATCGCTTCGAGATGCGGCCATGGGTCTGGTCCAGGCCTTCCCGGCCGAGCGAGGCAAGCTCGATGTGGCTAAGCAGATCACCAGCGGTCAGGGCTGGGCGGGCATGACCACGGCGGTCACCAAGAAGGACTAGCGCGGATCGGTTGAGCCCGAGCGCACCCGCCCTGGGACTAGCCATGGGACTTTGGTCCTAGGCGTGGCCAGACCTGACCTATCGGGGTCGCGCGCGGGACCAGACCGCCGTACTATGGAGGCACGGAAATTCTGGGGGATCCAACGGAACTCCCCTGTGGGTTCCACAACCAAATAGCCGGCAAGCAATCCCACTGTCGGCTGTCGTGATGAAGGACGGAAACTGTGCTTAAGAATCTATGGTGGCCCGTTGAATTCAGTTCCAACGTTGTTGACCGCCCCTTGTCGTTGCAGGCATTGGGACAGTACTTCGTGTTGTTCCGGGACTCCAAGGGTCAGGTCAATTGCTTAAGCGACCTGTGTGTCCACCGCGGTGGCCCTTTGTCAGAAGGCTGGTTGACCGATGACAAAGATTCCATCGTGTGTCCTTACCACGGTTGGCAGTACGGCGGCGACGGTCAGTGCACCAAAATTCCGGCTCAGCCACAGCGCAATATTCCTTCCAAAGCCCGCGTTGACTCCTACCCCGTCGTCGAGAAGTACGGCTATGTGTGGACCTTCCTGGGTGACCTTCCCGAAGAAGAACGCCCCCCCATCCCCGACATTCCCGAACTTGAGGACCCACAGTTCAAGCGCGTTGAAGGTAGTTACTACTGGAAGGTGAACTACGAGCGCGCCCTGGAAAACGGCATGGACGGCTCCCACGCAGCGTTCGTCCACGGCAGTCGATTCGGAAACATCAAGGACCCCTCGGTCCCCGACTTTGACGTCACGACCACCCCCTGGTCAGGTCTTTCCACCATCCCGCTGAAGGCTCCGCCGAAGAACTTGGGTGGCCTCTGGGGCAAGTTGTTCAAGTTCAAGTACAAGAAGGAAGTGGGCGACGGGCCAGTACTGACTCACGTCAAGGCCGGTTACTTCTTGCCAAACATCAACGTTTTGTACGTTCCCCTGCCCATCGGCAACATGGTGCTCATCGATGCCCACGTTCCCGTGGACGAGAACCACACCCGTTCGATGTACATCGGCCTGCGCGACTTCATCAAGGCTGAATGGGCCGACAAGGACACCCACAAGCGCATCCAAGACATCTTCAAGCAGGATGACAGCGTGCTCAAGAAGCAACGTCCGGAAATCTTGCCGTACCAGCTCTCGGATGAACTGCACATTCGCTCAGACATCCTGCAAACGACCTATCGCCGTCGTCGCAACGAACTCCTGGACCAGGGCTGGGGCATTGACATGCACCAGATCGTCGGTGATGGACCGCGCGACGTCGCAGTGGTTATTCCTTCACCAGCCCGTAAGAACAATACAGAACTTGCGAATGCTTGGGTGCACAAGGAAGTCAGTTCGAGGGCTATCTTGGGTGGATCAAAGGTAGAAACCGCTGCTAACGCCGGCGGGCAGACGGCCTACGAAATCGAAGAGTCCTAAATCCATCCTGCTATCAAGAGAAGGAATCCATATGACAGAACGCTGGGCGCAAAAGCTCAACGTCGACAAGCTCGAGCAGATCAAGGCACGCCTTGGGATGAAAGAACTTCACAGCGAAGATGGTGGGCCATTCCACACCATTACCAACGCTGCTGGAGACAAGGATCTGGGCATGACTCGGGTTTTGGTGGGTGATGACTTGGTGAAGAAGGTCGTCTACCACGCCATCACCAACGAGATTCACCCGCCAGGCGCCCCTGCTCCCTTCCTTCTTGACAGTCACATGGTCTTTGCATTTACCGATGAGCAATCACCCATTCCGCACTGGACCTTTGACTCGGTCTTTAGCGCCCCGTTCTACGCGATGCACTTGGATCTGCTCCCACGTGTTGATCTTGGTTCGCACCGGACCTACATGGACTACGTGTTCGGTCACCTCAACGACACCTTTACTGCCGGCAAATCGCACCCAGGTTTGTCAGAAGCCCAGTTGACACCACGCCAACGGTCGATCATGTCGCAGTGGATGTTGGCCTACCGCGTTCACGCAGACAACTACCCAGCGATGGATGTCAACGTTCAGGCTTATCTTGACTGGTGGTTCCAGTTAGTCGATGAAGGTCTGCCGCAAAACGTTCTGGACTCAATCAAGGACACTGACCTTGCAGCCCGCGACGCGGCGAACCGAGGATTGATCTTCAACCGCGAAGTTGACCCCGTCTGGGATCTCATCGGCCCCATGGTTGGCGATCGCCAATCCGAACTACTGCGTGCACAACTTGAGACCAACGAGGTTGTTTACGAAGTCCCAGCTGACTTTAAGGTGCCGGCTCGCACTGAGCCGGTCATGAGTCACTAGACCAGATAAAAAAAGACGCTCACTTCGGTGGGCGTCTTTTTTTGTTGTCAACTGCTAAATCGCATCGCGTTTACTAGGCAAGCAACTCTGCTGGCGGAAAGACTCCAGCCTTACTGACCAGTGATGGCGTCTTTCGGTCCAGGATTTGCGCAAACCATTCACTGGCTTCAAGCAGTTTGTCCAGATCAATACCGGTTTCAATTCCGCTGCGGTGTAAGGCGTACACCAGGTCCTCAGTTGCGATATTGCCTGTTGCCTTAGGTGCAAAGGGACAACCACCAATACCGGCCAAGCTGGCATCGAGGATAAATACTCCGGCTTCAACAGCGGCTAACGCGTTGGCATAACCGGTGTTTCGGGTGTTGTGGAAGTGCGCCCGTAACGGAATGTCTCCAGAGACTGCTTTGACTGCCTCGAATCGTCGCTTCACATCTGCCGGTACCGCGACTCCAATGGTGTCTGCCAAGGCGATTTCGGCAACTCCATACTCTGCAGCTTTTTCGGCCAGCATCACCGTCCGGTCAATGGACACTTCGCCTTCAAAAGGGCATCCAAAACTGGCTGCCAACGTCACGGTTGCCTTGATGCCGGCTTCTCTCGCCAGCGGGATGACCTCCTCCAAGACAGCCAGCGTCCCCAGCGAATCCATCCGCTGATTGCGCTGACTGAAGGTATCGGTGCTCACCACGACGACGTTGACTTCTTTGACGTTGGTGGTGACTGCTCGGTGGAAGCCTCGGGTGTTCAGTACCAAACCAATACTGGAGAACCCATCGATCACTCCGAGACCCTCCAGCACGCCTTCGGCGTCGGCCATCTGAGGCACGGCCTTGGGGTTGGCGAAAGACGCTACTTCGGCGCGATCAATGCCGGCATCGACAGTGCGCTTGATGAGTTCGACCTTTTGCTCGGTAGTCAAGAACGCGGGGTCATTTTGGAGCCCGTCGCGGGCAGATACTTCAACCACTTGGACGCGAGTCATACATCCTCATCTTCTCGGGCCACTTGCTTCACCTTCATGAGTGGCCATCCACTAGATTTCAACCCTACCCCGACCACGATTATTCCGTGGTGGGCCCGAGAGGAGCCTCATGAGCGCCAAGCCCCTCGACAGCGATGTCCAGGCCAACTACGTCGGAGCCTTTGATGGGTCACTGACGTTCGGAGAGCACCCGATCTTGCTCATGGTGGATGTGTGCAAGGCCTACATTGATCCCGAATCACCCTTGTATGCCGGTGTTGAATCATCTGCTGAATCCATGAAGCGCCTCGTCGTGGCCGCTCGTGCTGCTGGCGTTCCTGTTGTGTGGACCCGCGTGGAGTACGAACCCGGCGGCGCTAACGGTGGTTACTTTTACAAGAAGGTTCCCGCTCTTCGCATGTTCGACAAAGGTTCGCCCTTCGGCGCATGGGTTGAGGGGCTCGAACCAGCTGGAGACGAACTGGTCGTCACCAAGCAGTACCCATCAGCCTTCATCGGCACTGACCTTGCCAACACCTTGCATGCTCAAGGCATCGACACCGTACTCATTACCGGCTGGTCGACCTCAGGATGTGTACGTGCAACCGGCGTCGACACGGTTTCCTACGGGTTTATCCCCATCATCGTGCGAGAGGCCGTGGGCGATCGCCACCCTGGTCCGCACGAAGCCAACCTCTTTGACCTGCAAGCCAAGTACGCCGAAGTTGTATCCGAAGAACAAGCCCTCGATTACATCAAGGACCGGAGCTAAACGTTGATTACTCACATTGTGTTGATGAAGTTTGCTGATTCCGCCAACCGCGACGAGGCTAAGACGCGCTTGGAGACGTTGGGCACACAAATCCCCGAGATTAAGACCTTGCACGTTGGCCTAGACGTCGTCGGTTCGGAAGTTTCCTACGACCTCGCCCTGACCACCACACACGACTCGGTCGAGGACCTCAAGGCCTACCAAGCCAACCCAGACCACGTGGAATTTGGTGGTTGGTTGCG
>JBAXSF010000113.1:0-4483 GCA_037130835.1 Actinomycetes bacterium | reverse complement strand
AGCGTGTGAGGGTGAAAGCTCTCCGTGGGTTCAAATCCCACCGCCACCGCCATACAAATAGCCAGTCCGCCAGGGCTGGTTTTTTGTTTACCGGCCGAAGAATTCACGCAGGAGCGATGCTGATTCATCGGCGAGGACTCCGGAGATGACTTCGGGTCGATGGTTGAGCCGGCGGTCGCGTACGAGATCCCACATCGAGCCCGCCGCACCCGCCTTTTCATCGTGCGCACCAAAGACGATCCGATCAACACGAGCTAAAACCGCCGCACCCGCACACATCGTGCACGGTTCAAGCGTCACCACCAAGGAACAGCCCGGCAGTCGCCACTCACCACGGTGCGTGGCTGCGGCTCGCAAGGCCAAGATTTCGGCATGAGCGGTGGGGTCGCCGAGCGCTTCACGTTCATTGTGACCAACACCGATGACTGCACCAGTTTCATCAATGACCACAGCGCCAACAGGGACGTCAGAAGTAGTCAACGCGAGTCGAGCCTGTTCGAGCGCAGACTCCATCGCGGCAATATCAGCTGGCAAAAAAGGAGTCATCGACACTGAGCTGGCTACGCGCCAGATTCGTCGCGCGCGTGCTCAAACTGTGGTCCACATCCAAGGCGCTCAGCAATTTCAGCGAAAACATCGTGCGGGTAAAAATCGTTATCCTCGCAAATAGCCATCAAGTCAGAAGTGCTGATACCGAAATCCTTTAACAGCGAAGTGTCGCCAGCAACTGCTGGTTCCTCGTCGTCTTCGGGTTCGCCCACCAGGTCAATGACTTCCGCAGCCAAGGAGAAATCATCAGCTGCCGAGGCGTCCGAAATAAAGACATGTACGTCTGGGCCAGTCACCCGCAAAACAACCGCTGCATCGTCGTGAATAGAGACGAAACCGAGATTGCCACCTTCGCCAGGGAACTGCCGGATCGCCTGAACCACGTTGTCCAATGATTCGCCCGCGCGCGGAGGCAACGGAGCAGCAACCCACTGCCCGCCTTCACGATAGATAGCAACGACGTAATCAATGTCGTCTGCAGCCATCAGTCACCTCCACGGAAGTTGTTACCTCAGACAATGACAGAAAGCGCGCGCTTCGTCACCTGCTCCACGCAGGAAACTTGTGGGTAAAGCCACAATTAAACTACGCCGGATTAGTGCTCGCGCAGGAGCGAACCAAACCCGTCCATGCGGTCGGGGATCCCATTGCTACGCAGTGCGTGCCACCAAGTGATGGTGTTGATCGCCAAGACGGGCTTGCCTAATTCTTTTTCGAGCGCGTCAGCTAGCGGCGCGAAATAAAGGTTGGTTCCCGCCTGGAGGATGGCATCCACGTCGTCTCCATCAACCTGCCGAACCAATTCGCGGCTCTTCGCAAACGGTTCGTGGGCGATTTCCACCGGTCCTGGTGAATTGTGGCCCTTCATGCGTACGACTTCATAGCCAATGTCATTGAGGAACTTCTCCACCATCGTGTTACCAATGGGCGCGTAGGGGCTCACCACACCGACCTTCTTGATCTGGGGGTAGAGCTCAAAGGCATCCAGGATTGCTTGGGCACCAAAGGTGATCCCACAGCCGGCGATTTCCATCGCCATGTCGTTGTACTTGTTAAACATCGCATCGGAGCGCTGCTTACCATCCCAGAACGTTTCGGCCGAGTAACCGAAGACCACGTGATCTGGCTTCACAGTCAAAAGATCTTTCAGTCCTGGTTCGGTTGCGGCACTAATGGCCTCGACCATGGCGACAAACTCGGCTTCGGTGTTCACCACGAAGGGCGGAATAACGCAGGGACGCGTCGCGGTGATGACGCCTTCGGGACGCATGGCGTTGTACTCGACCTCAACAGCGGTGTTTGTGGAAGGAACCAAGACACCAAACTTCTTTCGGTAGCCGAAGTAGTCCACGCCATAGCCGTAGTTATCTAGTCCCACGATTCCTCCTCAGAACACAGTTGTCGCACATAGTTTCAGCAGATTATTCAGAATTTGCGAGCCTGACGCACGGGTCAAAAGTCCCCCATGACGTGCAAGTCCAAACCCTACAGACCCTTAAGGGCAGCAACGACTTTGGTAAGGGAATCCTTAGCATCACCAAAGAGCAGCGACGTCTGAGGTTGAAACAGCAAGTCATTTTCAATGCCCGCAAAGCCAGGGCGCATTGAGCGCTTAAGAAATACCACTTGGCGGGCTTGATCCACATCCAAAATCGGCATGCCATAGATCGGTGCCGTCTTGTCGTCCCGAGCTGCGGGGTTCACCACATCATTGGCGCCCACCACTAACGCCACATCGGTAGTAGCGAACTCTGGATTGACTTCGTCCATCTCTTTGAGTTGCTCATACGGCACGTTCGCTTCAGCCAAGAGAACATTCATGTGTCCTGGCATACGGCCGGCCACCGGGTGGATCGCGTATTCAACCTCAATGCCACGTTCGGTAAGTAAGTCAACTAATTCGCGAATGGTGTTTTGGGCCTGAGCAACCGCTAAGCCATAGCCAGGAACGATGATGACCTTTTGCGCATAGCCCAGCATGATGGCCACGTCTTGAGCGCTTGAAGATCGGTAGGGACGCTCTTCGCCCGATCCTGCGGCCGTTGCTGTGCTGGCTTTAAACGCACCAAAGAGGGTGTTCGTGATGGGCCGGCCCATGGCCTCGGCCATCATCTGGGTCAAGAGTGTTCCGCTGGCACCAACCAAGGTGCCGGCGATGATCAGCAAAACATTGTTCAATACATAACCACTGGCGGCAACGCTCAATCCGGTGAATGCATTCAACAACGAGATCACAATCGGAACGTCGGCTCCACCGACCGGAAGCACAAACAGCACACCCAATGTCAACGAGAACAAGCACAAGATTGCGAGCATGGTCGTCGAGGGTGATGCGATCAGGACCACCGCCGAAGCAACTGATCCAGCAGCAACAGCGGATGTGATCAGGCGGCCAGCTGGCAAGACAACAGGAGCGGTCGTCATCAGTTCTTGAAGTTTGAGGAACGTCACGATTGAGCCAGTAAAGGAGACGCAGCCGATCAGCACGGTCAGCACAGTCGCGACAACGGCGACTGTAGATTCGGCTGCTCCTGCTGAAGTGAACTCGATGACGGCGATTAACGCTGCCGCGCCACCGCCCACCCCATTGAACAAGGCAACCAGTTGCGGCATCTGCGTCATTTGGACTCGGCGGGCGGCAATCCAGCCGATGACCGAACCGATCAGCAGAGCCACCACGATCAAGGGAACGCGTTGGAAGTCAGCGCCGGTGGAAAACACCACGATGATCGCCAAAGCAGCACCCGCAGCACCGACCAGATTGCCACGGCGAGCGGTTTTGGGCGAGGACAAACCCTTCAAGGCCAAAATGAAGCACACGCCTGCAACCAGGTTGACTAACTGTGCACCGGTGGACATCAGGCGTCACCACCTTGATCGGACTTCTTAGCCGGTTTGCGGCCACCAAACATTTCCAGCATGCGATCGGTAACGACAAAGCCACCGACGAGGTTGATGCTTGACATCACGATGGCAATGACTCCCAGCACAACCGCAAAACCGTTTGCAGTTCCCGTCACTGAAATCGCGCCGACCAAGACGATGCCGTGGATCGCATTCGCACCCGACATCAACGGGGTGTGCAGCATGGATGACACCTTGGAAATGACTTCAATGCCGACAAAGATGCTCAAGACAAAAATCGTCAACAGCGCAAGATCAGGACTCATGGTCTAGTTCCCCTTCACTAACGCTTCAATGGCGCCTTCATGGCGCACCACACCGTTATGGATCACTAGCGAACTGCTGACGATCTCGTCCTCGAGGTCTAGGTCCACCTGTCCATCGGTGGTCAACAGTTTGAGGACCGCTGCCACATTCGCGGAATACAGCTGGGACGCATGGACCGGCATTTGGCTGGGGACATCTTTGGCACCCCACACCAGCGCTCCCCCTATCGTCACGACTTCACCAGGCTGAGATCCCTCGACGTTGCCCCCAGTCTCCGCCGCGAGGTCAACGACCACCGAGCCGGTCTTCATCGCTGCCACCATCAGCTCCGTGACCAACAGCGGAGCGGGCCGGCCAGGCACCGCGGCGGTGGTGATCACTACGTCACAAGCCGCCACGTAGGGGAGCAGAAGATCGCGTTGACGTTGCGCTCTATCCTCACTCATTTCACGCGCATAACCGCCGGCACCGTCGAGTGCATCAAGCTCCAAAGTGATGAACGTTGCACCCATCGACTTGACTTCATCCGCGCTGGCAGGGCGAACGTCGTACGCGCTCACAATCGCGCCGAGCCGCTTGGCAGTTGCGATGGCTTGCAGGCCCGCGACTCCAGCACCCAACACCAAAACGCGAGCAGGCTGAATCGTCCCGGCCGCGGTCATAAAGAGCGGGAAGAACTTGGGCAACATCTCAGCAGCAACCAAACCTGCGCGATACCCAGCTACCAGTGCCTGAGAGGTCAAGGCGTCCATCGATTGGGCCC
>JBAXSF010000112.1:0-4484 GCA_037130835.1 Actinomycetes bacterium | reverse complement strand
ACATCCCTTGTTTCGTAGACGGTCAGGTAAAGGTGCGAATCAGGCTTCGCTAGTGGTGGCTGCGTCAGCAGCTGCGGGAGCTGCTTCTGCTTCTGCTGCGGGAGCTGCTTCTGCTTCGGGAGCTGCTTCTGCTTCTGCTGCAGGAGCTGCTTCTGCAGGAGCTGCTTCTGCAGGAGCATCAGCGGTGGCGCCGGCGAGAAGTTCGGTTTCCCACTCAGCCAACGGCTCACCCGCGGCAAGTTCGGAACCGACTTCGTCCGTTGCGCGACCTGCACCGGCACGTGCCATCAAGCCCTCAGCAACAGCATCCGAGATCACGCGCGTGAGCAAGCCCACGGAGCGAATCGCGTCGTCGTTGCCAGGAATCTTGTAGTCCACTTCGTCAGGGTCACAGTTGGTGTCCAAGATGGCCACAACGGGGATCTTGAGCTTGTGGGCTTCGGCCACCGCAATGTGCTCTTTGTTGGTGTCCACGATCCACACGGCGCTAGGCACCTTGGTCATGTCGCGGATTCCACCGAGGATGCGCTCGAGCTTGACCTTTTCGCGCTTGAGTACGAGCAATTCCTTCTTGGTCATGCCACTGGCGGCAACGTCGTCAAAGTCGATGACTTCGAGTTCCTTTAGACGCTGCAAGCGCTTGTAAACGGTCTGGAAGTTGGTGAGCATTCCACCCAACCAGCGCTCGTTGACGTAGGGCATGCCCACGCGCGTTGCCTGCTCGGCGATGGATTCTTGAGCCTGGCGCTTGGTGCCAACAAACAGCACAGTGCCACCTTGGGCCACCGTCTGCTTGATGAACTCATAGGCGCTGTCGATGAAAGCCAACGACTGCTGCAAGTCAATGATGTAGATGCCATTGCGCTCAGCAAAAATGAAGCGCTTCATCTTGGGGTTCCAACGACGGGTCTGGTGCCCGAAGTGGACGCCGCTCTCGAGGAGCTGGCGAGTGGTAACAACGGCCATGCCGAGTACTTCCTAACGCAAGTCGGCGAACGCGCACGCGCGATCACCGGACAATTCCGGTTGACGTCGACGACCAGGTAGTCGAAGACCCTGACCTTCAGCGAGTCATTCCACCGAATGGCCCGGCCACCGAAGTGACACGAACTATTCGGACCTAAGGAACGAGTGCCCCACCATGAGTGGGTCGTGAAGGTGCGAAGTCAGCTCACCGAGGTGAACCGCTGCGCTAAGGGTACGCGCTGGCCTTGCTGAGCTGTCCACAGCCCTGACTTTCCCCCTTCGGCCCATGCATGGAGCCCTCGATTCGCCACACACAGCCAAGGTGGGCCCATGATTACGCCATTAACCCGCGCGGTCCTGGTTGTCTGCCTGGGATTAGTGCTCAGCCTGTGCGCACCGGCTGGGGCTGGGGCCAGCGGTCAATGGCGGTGGCCCGTGGCAGGGCCCCATCGCGTGGTTCACCCCTACCAGCCGCCAGCCCATGACTGGCTCCCTGGCCATCGAGGCGTCGACTTGGCTGTTGGATCGAGCCGCGCGGTCTATGCCGTGGGAGCGGGTCGCGTCAGTTTCGTCGGACAGATTGCACAGCGGTCCGTGATCGTTATCGCCCATGCCGGAAACCTGCGCACCACCTACGAACCAGTCACTGCGACAGTTCGCCTGGGGCAGCGCGTCGCAGCAGGGCAGCGCATCGGCATGCTGCAACGCACTGGATCACATTGTCGACCCAGCTGCTTGCACTTAGGTCTTAAGCGAGGGACGACCTACCTCAATCCCCTACTGCTTTTCGCCCCAACGCATGCACGGCTGCTGCCGCACCTTGGTGCTTAGTCCTGAGCGACTTCGGCCATCTTTGAGCGCATCTGAATGACGGCCTTGGAGTGCATCTGGCAGATGCGACTTTCGGTCACGCCCAACACTTTGCCGATCTCGGCCAGCGTGAGACCTTCGTAGTAATACAAAGTAACGACGACTTTTTCGCGTTCCGGCAGACCGTTAATCGCCTCTGCGAGGATTTGCTTGGTCTCTTCAGTCTCAAAGGCCATCACCGGGTCTTCAGCTCTGGTGTCTTCCAAGGTGTCGCCCAGGCTCACCCCTTCACCCTTGTCACCACCACCTAAGAGTTCGTCCAATGCCACCACATTGACGTACGACACCTGGCTGAAAATCGTATGTAGATCACTCAGGGAGATCTCCATATGAGCAGCAACTTCAACTTCGGTGGGAGTGCGGTGCAGCGTGGTTTGCAGTTCCGCGTAAGCGCGCTCAACGCTCTTAGCCTTGGCTCGAACCGAGCGCGGAATCCAGTCGATGGATCGCAATTCGTCGATGATGGCGCCACGGATACGGGTAATGGCATAGGTCTCAAATTTGATCTCGCGCGCGAGATCAAATTTAGTGATCGCATCAATGAGACCAAAGATGCCGTAGGACACCAAGTCGGACTGCTCAATGTTCGGGGGCAAACCCACGCCCACTCGACCAGCGACGTATTTAACCAGCGGTGAATAGTGCAGGATCAAACGATCGCGTAAACCCTGTTCTTCAGTGGCCTTGAAATCAATCCAGAGTTGGCGCAAGACGGCTTCGGCATCCGCGGGGTCGTCGTCAAAGATTCCGGCGTCATCAAAGTCGCCCGGAGCTTCCGTTTCTACCGTGTCTGCTGCGGCAAGGAGTGCATCGGCTTGTGCTTCGAGTTCAGCAGCGCTGAGGGCTGTGGCCGCTGCTTCGGTTTCGGTTTCGATTTCTTCGGTATCAAAGCCGGCAAAGTCGGTGGCATCCACATCCAGGCCTGCGTCATCGCCAGAGCTAGCGGCTGCGCCACTACGCCCGGGGGTGCGCTTGCTCATAGGTAGCCCTCAACCTTTCGACCGACACATGGGTATAGATCTGCGTGGTCGCAAGGCTAGCGTGACCGAGCAGCTCCTGAACTGAGCGTAGGTCAGCGCCACCCTCAAGTAAGTGAGTTGCCGCTGAATGGCGCAGGCCGTGTGGTCCCACATCTGGGGCGCCAGGGGCTGCGGCCAAGCATTGGTGCACCACTTCACGAGCCGCCCGGGCACCCAATCGGCCACCGCGGGCGCCCAAGAAAACAGCATCGCTGGGAGTGCCAGCCCGGATAAGAGCCGCACGACCAGAGGCGATCCACGCCTCTAAGGCACGTTGAGCTGGTTTGCCCATCGGAACCGTGCGCTCCTTTTTACCCTTACCAAAAACTCGGACCGTCGAGCGGTCCCAATTCAGATCAGCTAGGTCGAGTGCAGTGAGCTCGCTGACTCGAATCCCGGTCGCATACAACAACTCCATGATGGCCACATTGCGCAGTGCAACGGGAGCGCCGTCGTCCGCTACATCAGCGGCAGCATCCAAGACCACCACCATGTCGTCGGCGCGAACGACTTCTGGCAACGTGCGATGCGACTTGGGAGAGGCAAGTCGCGAGCCGGGATCCTCAGCAATTAATCCCGTGCGTTGGATCCATGCCGTGAAGGCTCGAGCAGCAGCAGCATGTCGAGCCAAGGTGGTGCGGGCGCGCCCCGTACTTTGTTGGCGGGCCAGCCACGAACGCAGCGTGGATAACGACAATTGATTGACCGAGGTAACCCCCAGTCGCTGGGCGTGGACCAGCAACGACTGCACATCATTGGCATAGGCCCGCACCGTGTGATCGGATAAACCACGCTCATCACGAAGGTGAACCACAAAAGCATCAAGGACTTCCTGCAAGGGCACTGCGATCTGGGCATCGCCAGAGTCATTGACAGGGGAAGTCATGGCTCCACCGTGGCTTAAAGTCGCGCGTACGGCAAGAACCAACGCCCTTCTACCAGCAAATAGTGCAGGCGTCCCGCCTGTTCACCACGGATTCAACAGTTCACGCACGTCGTCAGCGGACGTCACCAAAGTGGCCCCATCGCGAATTAATTCATGGGTTCCGACCGACATCATGGAGGTCACCGGACCTGGCACCGCCATGACGTCGCGACCAAGTTCTAGTGCTCGCGTGACCGTGCTCGCACTCCCGCTGCGTGCTGCTGCTTCGACAACCAGCGTGGCACGCCCGAGCGCTGCGATCAGTCGATTGCGCGCAAGAAATCCCTGACGGGTCGGATGCATTCCGGGCGGAAGCTCGGTCATCACCACACCGGTAGCCATGACCGCGTGAAGCAGCGAGGTGTTGCCGACCGGATAGACCTGATCAATGCCATTGGCTAGTACCGCGATCGTCACGCCTTGAGCAGCAAGCGCCCCGCGATGCGCCGCAGTATCGATGCCAAACGCCCCACCAGAGACGATCACCACTCCCTCGCCTGCAAGATCGGCGGCGATCTCGTGCGCCATTGTCGTCCCGTAGTTCGTGGCAGCGCGCGCACCAACCATCGCAACGGAGTATTCCGGTTTCACGTTCTGTGACCTGGGGACTCCGCGCATCCACATCACCCAAGGGCAACGGGCCTGCAGGTCGTTGAGCGCATCGGGCCACAAGTCATCGCCGGGAATGACCACGTGCGCTCGGC
>JBAXSF010000111.1:0-4697 GCA_037130835.1 Actinomycetes bacterium | reverse complement strand
CTCACGGTGCCTGCACTCACGGTGCCTGAGTCCTGGGTTGCGGAAGTCGCCCAAGAATCGCCTGTGGCTGAACCTGAGTTCGATCTGAGCCTGCTGGGTGGTGACCCGCTCAATCCAGCCTTAGGTGGTTTGGCGTCCAAGGTCAGTTCCAACAGTGGCAAGGCTGCGGTCGTGATCGGCGGAACCGTGGCCGTGAGCGTGGTCGTTTTTGCCCTGATGAGCCTCATCGGGTTGTTTCTGCGTTAATCGCCTTAGGCTGAGAACGTGAGAGTCCACGTAGTCAGCGATGTTCATGGTGCAAGTGATGCACTCGCGCGCGCTGGCGAAGGGTCAGAACTATTCATCTGTCTAGGTGACCTGGTCTTGTTTATTGACTACCACGACATGTCGCGAGGAATCTTTTCCCAACTTTTCGGCCCAGACAATTGCGCGAAGTTCGTCGCGCTCCGCACCCAAGGTCGTTACGACCAAGCCCGCGAATTCGGCAACTCCCTGTGGGAGCAGCGCGGTGGCGATCGCCGCAGCCAGTTAGATGACGAAGTCCGCAAACAGTACGCCGAGCTCTTTGCCGCGATGCCCGATCCCGCATTACTTACGTACGGCAACGTTGACTTGCCCACGATGTGGCCAGAGTTCACTCGCCCGGGCCACCAAGTCCTCGACGGGCAAGTTGTCGACATCAATGGCGTGCGCTTTGGCTTTGTCGGTGGGGGATTGCGCACTGCTATGCGCACACCGTTTGAAGTCACCGATGAGGATTATGCGGCCAAAGTCGAAGCCTTGGGACAGGTGGATGTTTTGTGTACGCACATCCCACCAGCTTTGCCCGAACTGACCTACGACACGGTTGCGCGACGCTTTGAACGCGGCAGTTCGGCCCTGTTAGAAGCCATTGTGAAAACCCAACCCGCCATTGCGTTGTTTGGGCATGTGCATCAACCACTGGCTCAGCGCACGCGGATCGGTAAGACCGAATGCATGAACGTGGGGCACTTCAGGAGTCGCCAAACTCCGTTTGTCTTGGATCTCTAACCATGTCCTGGGTAGTCGGTGTTGATATCGGTGGAACCAAGACCGTTGCCGGGCTGGTGTCGAGTATTGGTGAAGTCCTTAAGTCGGTCATTGTTCCCACGCCTACCCACGACGCAGATGCGATCGTCGCCACCGTCGTGGAGTGCATTAACACCATTGGCAAAAGTCACAAGCCACGCGCGGTCGGAATCGGAGTTGCGGGCCTGATTAACGTCACGGGCCGCAACGTGGCTTTCGCACCGCACTTGGCTTTTGTCGATTTTCCGTTGGCTCAGCGCATTGAGGAGCAAACACAGTTGTCGTGCGTCATTGAAAATGATGCGACCGCAACTGCGTGGGCTGAATATCGCGTGGGGGCAGGTCATGGAGTCCAGTCCCTGTTGGCAGTCACCGTCGGCACAGGTCTTGGCGGCGGTGTTGTGGTCAACAACACCTTGATGCGTGGTGCACACGGAACGGCTGGAGAAGTCGGACATATCCCGTGGGTTCTTGATGGTGTGTTGTGTGCATGCGGTGCGCGCGGATGCTTGGAGCAATATGCAAGTGGCAGTGCCTTAACCCGTCACGCGCGCGAGTTTGTTGCCAGCGGGCATCTAGATGCCCAGCCTTTGCTGACGGCCTGCGATGGTGACATTGATCAACTCACGGGCAACCTCGTCACACAACTGGCCCTAGCGGGCGATCACGCATGCATGGCGTTAATTGCAGATATTGGAACCACTTTGGGCGCAGGCCTTAGTGCCATGGTGGCGGTGTTGGACCCTGCGCTGGTTGTCGTCGGTGGTGGAGTGTCAGCGGCCGGCGAACTTTTGCTCCAACCGGCCCGCATTGCTTTGGAGCAGCGCCTGATTGGTGTTGCGCATCGACCGGTCCCGCCAGTGGTGAAGGCTCAGTGTGGCGAGTTGGCCGCCATGGTCGGTGCTGGATTACTGGCGCACGAAAGCGCGAGTTAAAGAACTGCCCCATCGTCGCCACGATCCGCAGCATTGGGACGATCATCCATGCGCGCGATGAGCGTGACGCCGCCACCGATCGACATGGCCACAGCGAGGAATCCCATGAATCCACCCAACCCCCAACCAAGCAACGTTCCCAAGATCAAAAACGTTGGTCCGATCGCCAGGGCTGCCCAGGCAAATTGCGTTACCGGGTCGCTGGCTGGAATTGGAGGTGGCTCTGGCGGAATGAAGTGATCGTGAGGGTCATCAACAAAGGTTGTGGTCTGCGCAAATTCTGACCAAGTGTCTTCCGGGGAATCGATCTGATCGGGGACCCCGCTGGTATCAACGTTTTGACCCACTCCGTCATCGGTGAGGCCGGTGACAATTTGATTCCATGATTCGTCTTGGTCAACGTGTTGCTGGGCATCAAACTCCGCGCGCAATTCCGGCAGTAAAACTGAAAGCACTGCCCGCGCTTGGCTGCGTAAGTTGCGATCGACCATGAGGCGGTCTGACGGGCCACTGGCACGAGGGGTGCCCAGGTAGGACGACTCGGGCGACGTGAACGGTTCGGCGTAGGCAGCAATGCCCTGATCAGCCAACGCTTCGAGAACATGTTCGGTGAACGGTGCCTCAACGTCGGCAAGGAGCATCCAGTCATCAGCCGGTAGACCGTTTTCCAGCCTAGACATGGCACCCACCCTTCACCGTCGCTGTGAGCCTGCTTGGCCTCATCGTGGCACGATAGTGGGTGCTGCGCCCCACGTCATGGCAACTTCGGGGGCTCGCCCTAGGCTCGGATCCACTAATCAGTAGGAAAGCAGGTGGGAATGCTCTACGGCTTGATGAAAAACGTCGTCGCCGGTCCCGCTTTGCGCTTGGCCTTTCATCCGTGGATTGAAGGCGCCGAAAACATTCCGCATGAGGGTCCGGTGATCTTGGCCAGCAATCACCTGTCGTTTTCTGACTCGGTGTTTCTCCCCATCGCGATTACGCGACGAGTCACCTTCTTGGCCAAGAGCGAGTACTTCAATACCCCTGGCGTGAAGGGTCGCCTGACGGCCGGGTTCTTCAAAGCTGTTGGCCAGGTCTCCGTTGATCGCACCGGTGGTCGCTCGGCCGATGACGCTATTCGAACTGGCGTTGGAGTATTGAACGAAGGCGGACTACTCGGTATTTATCCCGAGGGCACTCGCTCACCTGATGGCCGGTTGTATCGCGGTCGAGTCGGTGTTGCCCGCATGGCACTTGATGCCGGAGCAGTCGTAGTTCCCGTCGCCATGATTGGGACTGACAAGGTGCAGCCGCCCGGGCAAGTGCGGCCCAATCTTGGTCGCGTGGGAATTCGCGTGGGTAAAGCAATGGACTTTTCGCGTTACGCGGGAATGCAAGCTGACCGGTTAGTACTGCGCGCCGTCACTGACGAAATCATGTATGCGATTTTGGCTCTATCCGAGCAGGAATACGTTGATATTTACGCGTCGACTCAAAAGGCACGTTTGGCCAAGGCGGCTCGGGAAAATGGCCAGGTCGATGCCACCCCAGAACCTGCTGAAACTGACGATTCCGATCCTGCCGAAGCGGTGTAACTGCTGATGAAGATTGCAGTGTTGACGGGTGGGGGAGATTGTCCCGGCCTCAACGCTGTACTCCGCGCCATAGTTCGCAAGGCCACCATCAATGGCGACACCGTTGTGGGTATCCGGGATGGCTGGATGGGCGCGATTTCAGGCGATGTCGTTGAAGTCGGCATAGATCAAGTGCGTGGCATCTTGCCTCGCGGCGGAACGATTCTGGGAAGCACGGGAGTATCCCCGGCAACCGTGGCCGAGAACCTGCAGACCATCGTGAAGGTTTTGTCCGATAACCAGGTCGACGTTCTGATCGTTATCGGTGGCGAGGGCACGCTCGGCGGAGCACACCTGCTCGAAGCAGCCGGTGTGAATGTGGTGGGCGTTCCCAAGACCATCGACAACGACCTTGAGGGAACCGATTACACCTTCGGTTTTGACACGGCAGTCAACGTTGCCACCGAAGCTATTGATCGCTTGCACACCACCGCCGAAAGTCATCACCGCACCTTGGTCGTTGAGGTCATGGGCCGCAACACCGGATGGATCGCGTTGCATGCAGGAGTGGCCGGGGGAGCCAATGGAATCTGTATTCCGGAGCAGCCCTTTGATCTTGATGTGGTGCAAGGCTGGGTGGAAAGTCGCTTTGCAAAGTCCTATGCGCCCGTGATCGTGGTGGCCGAGCGTGCCATCCCCGCCGATCCAGACTTGTTGGAACAACACGGAACGCACGATGAATTTGGCAGCCGCTACATCCCCAACATTGGGCAATGGATGACCTCGGTACTGGAACAGCGCACCGGACACCCCTCGCGCAACACCGTTCTGGGACACGTCCAGCGCGGTGGAACCCCCTCGGCCTTTGATCGCGAACTAGCCACGCGGTTTGGTTTAGCTGCCGTCGACGCAGTGACGAACAAGTCCTGGGGGCAGATGGTCGCCCTGCGATCTACACAGATCATCACTGTTCCCCTCACCGAAGCCATCGGCTCACTCAAGCGCGTCCCCTCTGATCGCTACGCCGAAGTCGCCCTCCTGTTCGGTTAGCACTACGAGCCGGTAAAGCAGGCTGCGCGAAAACCACCGCAAGTAATGTGGACCAGTGTCGGACACCGAACTGATCCCACAGCGCCCATCCTCGATGGCCTGAGCG
>JBAXSF010000110.1:0-4767 GCA_037130835.1 Actinomycetes bacterium | reverse complement strand
CTCGAGATCCCTCGAGCGGTTCACCACTCATCAGCGCGATCACTTCGGAATCCTCGCGAAATCGACTGGCCGCTAGCTCAACGTCAAGCATTACCGAACGAACAATCGCGCTGGCTTGATCAAGGAGGGTGACGTCTTGCACCCACGTTGAGACATCACACGTCCAATCCACCCAGGTGGCTATTCCTGGCGTGGTGATGGTTTCACTAGCAAGGTCGCGGGGCGCCATCCTTAAGAACCGTTGGACTTACCTGACGGCGCGGGCGGAGGGGGCGGGGGAATGTAGGGCTGAATTTTGATGGTCTTGCGCACAGTGCGTTTCGGTGTGGTTGAGCGCGAGCTCGTTGACTTCTTGGTGGTCGACGTGCTTGCAGTCTTGGGCGCCACGGTTGTTGCGGTTGACTTCGTGGTGGTCGGCACCGGTGCCACGCTTTGCGCAGGAGCCGGGAAGACCTCACTGGGTTGTTGAGTTGCCGCTAACTGTGCCAACTGCTGATTGGCCTTAGTGACCTCTGCTGCTTTTGCGGTGTTGGCCAGTGCAGCTGCTCCGAGCGCCGTTGCCGCGGTGGCGCCAACCATCACGGTGGCTCCTAGCCGTGATGAAAGAGCGGTCGTCCGATCGCGCTGCTTGGCGCGGTCGGGAATCGTGGGTGCTTGTTTGCGTTTCATGGCTTAATCATCGGTCATGGACCCCTAAACATTGATCCCCAAAAGTCCTAAGATGCTCCTAAGGTTTGATGATCGTCTACCTATGATGCGCTCGCAATCCGACGTCATTGCCAGTCCGCAGCGCTTAAAATCGAGGGCCAGAACCGTGCGTGGGCACTAAGGTGGGAACACCTGAGCACAAAGGAGCCGATCATGAGCGAACGGGAATCTCAACGTCGCACCGAGCGGTCAGCTGACGAACCCCTCGAGGACGAGGTAACCCAACCCACTGCAGAGGCACGACGCGACCAACTCGATGACGACGTTGACGCCATTTTGGACGAAATTGATGGCGTACTGGAGACCAACGCCGCGGAATTCATCGCTTCCTTTGTGCAAAAGGGTGGGCAATGAGTCACAACGAAGGTCGTCTTTCGGGGGCTTATATGACCCCAGGCGTGAGTTCATTCACGGATTTCCTGCGCCTTCATGATCCATCGCTCCTACCGTCGGGGCGATCCATGGGCAACATTGCCAGCACATCCCCGGTGGAAGTTCCGCATGGCACGACCATCGTTGCGCTCAAATGCGCGGACGGCATTGTCATGGCAGGGGATCGACGCGCCACCATGGGAAATGTCATCGCGAGTCGAGACATTGAAAAGGTTTTTGCCACCGATGACTACTCCTGTATTGGAATAGCGGGTACAGCTGGTGTGGCGCTTGAGATTGTTCGTTTGTTTCAAGTAGAGCTGGAACACTACGAAAAGATTGAGGGAGTGTTGCTGTCCCTGGACGGCAAAGCCAACCGCCTAGCCTCGATGCTGCGTTCGAATCTGGGTATGGCCATGCAAGGACTAGCTGTTGTTCCCTTGTTTGCTGGGTTTGACTTGAGCGAACAAACCGGACGGATTTTTTCCTACGATGTCACCGGCGGTCGCTACGAAGAACATGACCACCACTCGATCGGATCGGGATCGATGTTTGCTCGTGGCGCACTCAAGAAATTGTGGTCGCCAAGTATGGACCAGGCCGATGCGACGCGCATCGCCGTAGCTGCCCTTTACGACGCCGCTGATGATGATTCAGCCACTGGTGGGCCGGACTTGACTCGCGGGATTTTCCCGATCGTGACGGTGGTCGACGCGGATGGATATCGACGTTTGACTGATGACGAACTCGAGCCAATCATTCGCGAATTGATCGTGAGTCGCACTGGGGATTCTGGTGGCTCTCGTGGGGCAAGAGGCGATCGCTGATGAGCATGCCGTTTTATGTTTCCCCCGAACAGATCATCAAGGACAAGGCCGACTACGCCCGCAAGGGCATTGCTCGAGGGCGAAGTGTCGTTGTCATTCAATACGCCAATGGGATCGCATTTGTGGCCGAAAACCCTTCGCGTGCATTGCACAAGATCAGCGAGATTTATGACCGCATTGCCTTCGCCGCGGTCGGTAAATACAACGAATTTGAAAGCCTGCGAGTAGCCGGAGTGCGCCTCGCAGACACCCGTGGGTATTCCTACGATCGCAAAGACGTCACTGGCCGCGGTCTTGCCAATGCCTATGCCCAGACACTGGGAACCATCTTTACCGAAAACCCCAAGCCATTTGAGGTCGAGATTGTTGTAGCGGAGGTAGGGGAGAGCGCCGCCGAGGATCAGATGTATCGATTGACCTTCGATGGGTCAGTTGCTGATGAACACGGTTTTGTAGCCATGGGGGGTTCGGCAGAGGCAATTACTGCTGCCCTGTCTCAGTCCTACACATCAGGATTAGCATTCCCAGACGCCTTACGAGTAGCTGTGGCAGCCATGAACGCCGGACGATCATCGGCGGATCCACTCACCATCGATGGGGATGTTTCCGACCAGGACACCTCGGCTCAAGATTCTGCAAGCCCAATACCGGCTGGCCAGTTGGAAGTTGCGGTGTTGGATCGAACCCGTAATCGCCGGTTGTTCCAACGCATCACCGGTGATCGCCTTGAAGAAGTGCTGAATTCACAGAAGTAGGGGCACCATTTCCGAATGACATGCCTGCTGTGAATGCCTAGTGTGTGGGTATGGATCGGCGAATTTTTGGCATCGAGACCGAGTTTGGCGTGGCCTGCATTTTTGAAGGTCATCGTCGTCTCTCGCCAGACGAGGTCGCCCGCTATCTCTTTCGCCGCGTCGTGTCGTGGGGGCGCAGTTCGAACGTATTCTTAGCCAACGGTTCCCGGTTGTATCTAGATGTGGGTTCACATCCCGAGTACGCAACGGGCGAATGCGACGACATCGAACAGCTCGTCGCTCACGATAAGGCCGGTGAACGCATTCTTGAAGATCTTGCTCGCGACGCGCAAAGCCGTCTGCAGGACGAGGGTGTCACCGGCGAGATTTTCTTGTTCAAGAACAACACGGATTCAGCGGGCAATTCTTATGGGTGTCACGAGAACTACCTCATTGCACGCCAGGGTGACTTTTCGAAATTCTCCGACGTTCTCATTCCCTTCCTGGTCAGTCGCCAGCTCATCGCCGGTGCTGGCAAAGTCTTAACCACACCCCGAGGAGCCACGTTCTGTCTGAGTCAGCGCGCAGAACACATGTGGGAGGGCGTTTCCTCGGCCACGACGCGCTCGCGACCCATCATCAATACCAGGGATGAACCGCACGCAGACGCGGAACGGTTTCGGCGCCTCCACGTCATCGTGGGCGATTCGAACATGAGCGAAACCACGACCATGCTCAAAGTCGGTGCCACCGATCTGGTGTTGCGCATGATTGAAGCAGGCGTGGTGCTGCGGGACCTGACCTTAGAGAACCCCATTCGTGCAATCCGTGAGATTAGTCATGACATCACGGGGAAGAAGACGGTTCGGTTGAGTAACGGTCGCGAACTCTCCGCGCTTGATATGCAACGCGAATTCTTTGACCGCGCCTTTGATTTTGCGCACCGGCGCGACATTGTGGTCGGAACGGTTGCCAAGGTCTTGGATCTGTGGGAGCGCACGCTAGACGCAGTGGAGAAGGACGACCTTGCCGCAGTGGCGAGTGAAATTGATTGGATCAACAAACTTCAGCTCGTGGAGCGGTACAGCATCAAGCACTCCCTTGCATTGTCGTCACCGCGGATCGCGCAGATTGATTTGGCCTATCACGACATCAACCAAAGTAGGGGCCTGTATTACCTATCGCAGCGCCGAGGGTTGGTGAAGACCGTTGCATCAGAAGCCGAGATTGCCTTGGCTCAAGTTGAGCCGCCCCAGACCACCCGGGCCAAACTCCGCGGCGATTTCATCAAACGAGCCCAGGAAACCCGCCGGGACTTCACTGTGGATTGGGTTCATTTGAAACTCAACGACCAAGCCCAGCGGACCGTCCTGTGTAAAGACCCGTTTAAGAGCGTTGATGAGCGAGTGGAACGCTTGATTGAGAGCATGTAAGTCCATACGCTGTACACCTCGGTTCTACCTACAGGGAGATTGCTGTGTCTAAGAAATTGTCGTTGCGTACCGCAGGCCTTGGTCTGTCTCTGATTGCCTGCTTGACGCTCACCCTGGCAGGGTGCGCAAATGATTCTCAGGCCTCGCGCGGTGGCGGCGCGACCCTTGATGCGGAGCCACAGCCCACGACTAGCGCCACAAAGGCCGGTGCGGCTGCGTTCCCCAAGGTCACTGGTGGCTTCGGGGAGAACCCCACGATTTCTCAGCCAACCGGTAAAGCTCCCACGACGTTGCAAACCAAGGACCTCGTGGTCGGCAAGGGTGAAAAGGTCACAGACATCACCAAGTCCTACAGCTGGAACTACGAGGGCGTGAATTGGTCGAATGGCAAGGTTTTTGACTCATCGTTTGAGCGCGGTGCACCGATTCCCTTCGCCTTGAACCAAGTCATTCCCGGCTGGACCGAAGGCCTCAAGGGCATCAAGGTCGGCGGTCGACGCGTGCTGTTGATCCCTGCAGACCTGGCCTACGGTGAAGCAGGTAGTCCGCCAGCTATCGGACCCAACGAACCACTGGTCTTTGTTGTAGATCTTGTGGGACCCGCCTCCTAATCAATTTTCGTTATCTACTACTCATTCGCAAGGAGACGTTCGTGAGTTTGTCCAAGCCTGAAATCGATTTCATTGAAGGACC
>JBAXSF010000011.1:0-17601 GCA_037130835.1 Actinomycetes bacterium | reverse complement strand
ATTCCCATCCCGGCTGGTGGATTGGTCACCACCAACCAACTCATCGGCCCAGGGCTGCTCGACAACGATCAATACGCCTTAGTGCCACTGCGACTATCCGATGCGTCCCTAAGCAGTGTTCTCACCGTGGGCGACTGGATCGACATCTTTGCCACCAATGAAGGCAAAGCATCATCCCTGGTTGCATCCCGGGTGCGAGTGGCCGCGGTGCCACGTCGCACCACCAGCACAGGATTCACCTCTACTCCCACGGAAAATTCCGTGGTGCTCGTGGCCATCGTTCGCTCGCTCGCGGGAATGCTTGCCAGTGCTGGAGCTTCCTCGCAACTTTCCATCGCCATCCGCGCTTCTGACTAGTCCAGTAGACACTTCGCGCTAACGTGGCAACACATTCATGGCGGGAGTAACAGTGCTTCAGGGTTTCAAGGCTTTTGTCCTTCGCGGAAACGTTCTCGACCTGGCGGTTGCGGTTGTCATCGGCGCTTCCTTTACGGCGATCGTCAACTCGCTCCTGCGGGGATTAGTCAATCCCCTGGTCGCCGCGATTTTGGGTAAGCCCAACCTCGATAGCGTCGGGACGTTCACTGTCAATGGCGCTGACTTCAGCGTCGGCATCGTCTTGACGGCGATCATCAATTTTATCGTCGTTGTGGCCGCCATCTATTTCATCGTTGTTATACCCATGAATAAGTTGATGACCAGCCGGTTGCTGCGCACAGAAGAAACCGTCGAGGATGCCTCGGAAGAAGTCGTCTTGTTACGTGAAATTAGGGACGCGCTGAAAAACCGTTAACCGTGATGAGGTGGCACTTCGCGCAGGAAACGCTCGTCATCTTCGCGATCGGCGGCGCGCCAATCATCTGAGCCCGAATCAGCGGGATCATTTTCGTCCGAGGTTGTTTCTGGAAACAACGGATCGTGGATCACATCGCTAGTCTGACACGATCAACTAAGGGGGTGCCATGGCCATCACTGGGCTGAACCACGTAGGGCTGTCCACGCCTGACATTGATCGAGCCAACGCGTTTTACCGAGACGGCTTGGGCTTTAGCGAGATCATCTCTTTTGCTTGGCCGGTGGGCACCCTAGGAGCTGATGCTGGTTTGGGGCTTACCGACACCGCAGCCAGCGTGACTGTGCTCTTAACTGGCAACTCCTACCTTGAGGTCCTGCAATTCGATAGCCCACTACCGATCGCCTTCGATTTCGCGCCGACGCTGCGTCGCGAGGGGATCAGCCATATCGGATTGGAAGTAACTAACTTAGAAAGTGCGACCGATCTGATTGTTGCCAGCGGTGGATCTGTTGATGCGAGCTTGTCCGCCACGAATAACTCGCGACTTGTCCGCGACCCGGATGGCAACATCATCGAGTTACACACATCGTCGCAGGGCGATCCACTTGATTACCGTCGGTTACGCGTTCACACTCCCGACGGACTGGATGGGGAACCTCAGCCATTCACACCTGCCCGGCGAGATGTCGTGAGAGGCTTGAGTTTCGCTGGAATCACCACAGCACGCACTGCGGATCTAACGGATTTCTACACGATCGCCAATCTCCACCCGAGCAACACATCGTCCTGGGATTCAAGTGAGAGCGCCGCGCGCGCAGCTCTGGCCACTGCAAGGAGCGGAACGTCAACCCCTGTGAACGTTGGCAATGCGTACTTAGATTTCATTGAATTCCGTGACCAACCCATTGCGCTCAAACCAACGGACGCGCGCATCATTGAGTACGGGTTTAACCACCTGTGCTTTGACGTGACCGGTATTGACTCGACTCATCAAGCCTTAACCCAGGCTGGAATGACCTGCTTTGCGCCGTGGATCAATATGCCCGGTGGAACCTCAGCTATGGGCTACGCACTTGATGTGTCCCGAAACCCCATGGAGTTGCTTGAGCACCTCAGCGCGCGCTCGATCATGTGGCCCGGCCACTTGTCGGTCTAGGACGCAACAAAACCAGCGAGAGCGAGCGAGGCGGTGCGCACTGAATCCAACTGTGTCGAATCAGCCATGATCGCTCGCAAAATGTAGTCAGCGCCCTTTTCAGCATCACGCTCGACCGTCTCGCTAGGCGCCATGGTCTTGATGCGGTGATGAGCATTCAAACTGCCTACCACCATGAGACGAATAAACTCTGGGTCCTCTTTGATAAACACACCACTAGCGACACCATCAGTGATGATGTCGCGCAAATACTTGGTGATCGCATCAAAACGTGGCAACCAATGCTGGCCATCAGCGGAGTTCAAGAAGTTGTAATCCGTGAGACCAACGAGTTGGTACGGCGAGGTGACGACGTGCACCATGGCCCATCGACAAAAGGTGTAGAGCCGAACCTCAGCCGGCTCATCAAGGGCGGCGACTTGACGCAATTGGGACAACGTGGATCCCCATCCGTATTCCAAGAGTTCCTCAGCGATGGCGGCCTTGTTGTCAAAATGGTGGAAGATCGAGGGCTGACGAATTCCAACAGCGCCGGCAATTTCGCGCGTTGACGTGGCGAAATATCCATGCTGAGTAAACAGGATGGACGCCTCGCGCAAAATGCGTTCGCGCGTGGAGGACGCGTGGGCTGCGGGCCGGGAATACTCAGTAATGCTCACCCCTGAAACCTACGCACGCCTCGCGGTCAACCTATCGGCAGGGGGCAGTTGTGCCTATCGTTTAGGCCTCAACGATAGGGGTCACGGGCCGGAAAGGCTGACCACGTCCAACGGGATCGATCCGTCAATACGGACCACCAGACCGGTCAACGCACCTTGGCGAACCAAGGCGCTGTGGGCTCGCGCAGTCAACGCAACAGCCTGAATGGGATCAAGGACGGCGCGAACGAAATCTCCGGAACCCTTGTCCGCCGCTGGACCAAAAGCAGGTTCCGACAATTGCACACCATAGCTTGTGGTGGCATCGGTTACCGGCCAACCCGATCCTTGGCCGCCCGTGATCGCCCACTGCCTGGTGACATCAGCAGCAAGTCCCACGCGCGGCGAAAAGGAAACGATCGCTAGTTGAAAGTTCCCAGACGCAAGGCCAGCCGCATAGCTCGCAGTCGAACGTGCCTTCACCGTAATTGTTAAACCCGCAGACTTTGCCTGACGAGCAACGAGTTTGGCTTGTGCCAATGCATCAGGATTTCCTGATCGAACCAACAGCGACAGCTTGCGCGAATTCTTGGGCAACAACGACACCGCAGTTTTCGCGAGTTCAAGATCGCGTTTTGGAATAGCAACAGCCACAGCACCTGGCCACCCTGGCGGCACCAAACCACCCGTGGGGCTAACCGCTCCCTCTTGACTATCTACCAGCGATGGAATATCAAGACTGGCCTCAACCGCGATGCGAACGTTGTTATCGCGGGTGGGGAGATCCGAGCGAAACACGAGGGCGCTTACGCGTCCGGGCAAGGACGAATCAATCAGTGATGCAGTCCCCGAGCTCGCAGGAGAGGGCAAAACAGAGGTTGGGCTGGACGTGGGTGACGGTGTAGTCGTCAAACTCGGCTGCGGACTGGCGCTGACAGAAGCGCTGACTGACGGGCTCGCACTGGGGCTCGCACTGGGGCTCACGGCAGTCTTCACCGGATTTGCTTTACGCGGATCAATCACCACATCGCCACCGTCAGCGATGAAGGAATCGGCGCTGACCGAATCACTTAACTTTTGCACCGTGATCGTGTTTGGCCCCACTTGCGTGGGTGCGTAGTACATGGAATTTCGGCGCAGAACGAGCTCGTCTGAAGACTTCTGCAATTTGTCGGCGACATAGGGCCCACAGGAAACAGGATTCCTAAAGTACGTTTCGCGATCCTTGCCACCGTAGTTGTCCTGGATGCAACCAAACTCAGGTGCGGCAAAAACTGTTAGATCCAACAACGCATTAGCGGCTCGAAGTTTGACCACGACCGTTTGCGGATCCGTGGCGGTGGCCGAAACAAAGAAGGAACCTTGATTGTCTGCGCCAAATCGACCGGTGAGCGATTGCTGTGATGCACTTTCTGTTAAACCAAAGGCAATGTCTTCGGAATTGAGTGTGCTGCCATCGGCAAACATCAGACCTGAACGCACGGCGACCGTCCAGTTAAGGCCCGCCGCATCTGAACTCACCGACGTTGCCAGTCCAGCGCTAGGCGTCGATCCATCCGCAGCCGGGCGCAATAACGGAGCCATCACTAAGGGACCCAAAGTTCGCACCGTCGAATCCGGAGCCAAGGTTGGATCCCACGTCGCGGTCGGAAGCGCATCCACAACTGCCACTGACAGCGATCCACCGGCGACAACATCGGCTGACGTCGTCGCAATGATTGGTAGTGATGCCACTGGGTCATTGGCAGAACAACCCGCCACCACCAGCGCCAAGGAGAGGAGCGCAACGAGTTGAATCGGCCGCTTCACTTGTTATCGCCTTCCACTAAGGCATCCAAAAGGCCCAGTGAAGGCCCAGCAGTTAATCCACCATCTACAACAAGAGTTTGACCAGTGATCATCTGGCAATCATCGCTGGCAAGGAAGTGAACAACAGCGGCGATTTCCTCCGGTTCGGCCATCCGCCCAAAAGCCCCCGCAGCCTTGACCCAGGCCAATTCACGCTCAACAAAGGGTGCGCCTGAGTCATTCATGGCGGTTCGAACCGCGCCTGGAGCTACTTCATTGACGCGAATGCCGCGCGGCGCTAATTCCAGCGCACTGGTGCGCGTTACCGCCGCCAACGCTGCCTTGCTCGCGGCATAGGCGCCTAGCAACGGGGCTCCCAGAAGTGATGACAGCGATGAGATGGTGATGATGGAGCTGCCCTTTGGCATCACCGGTGCAACGCACCGAATCCCGTGCACAACGCCCAACGTATTAACTCTAAAGGCGCGTAAGTAGGCGGCATCGGAATCATCAAGGATGGATGCATTACTGACCGAAATGCCAGCGTTGTTAACCAAGATGTCAATGTGGCCATGCAATTCAACGGCCTGCTTCACCGCTACGGCGTATTGATCTTCGCGTGCGACATCACACTGAATAAACGTGGCATTGAGCTCGGCGGCTAGATCCGACGCATCGACGATGTCGATCAGGATCAGTGACGAACCGGCCTGCGCCAATCGAATCGAAATGGCACGCCCGATTCCCGATGCGGCTCCGGTGACAAGGGCTACTTTGCCGGCGACCGAGAAGTCGACCTGACCTGTGGTCACGGGGTCTGGTTAACTCCCGCGTCAAGAGCGTTTGGAACCAAGGAAGCCAAGGTGTCAGCGCTCAAAATTGAGGACAGTGGGCTACCCGTGCTGTCCGCTTGGTGCACGGCCAAAAGAACCAGGCCCAACGTCACCGCTGGAATCAACAAGAGAAGGTCACGAGGACGAACGCCTCGGAACAGGGCTGATTCGCGCGCGTTCGCAGCAGGATAGGTACTCAAGGGTTACTCCCGGGGAAGAAGTCAGGACATTCAAGGTAAATCGGGGCAGGGCAAGGATTGGCCAGCGACACGCCCAAAGGCCGCCCGATACGCTCAGCCATCATGACAATCGTGGTGAATGACCCCCAGGCCGCCGAATTTGGTCGCGCCGTGAGCCAGTTTGCTCAAGATATTCACGTCCCTGACCAACCCGTGGATCGGCAGGCCTGGCAGCGTGCCGGCGCATTAGGTCTGACTGGTTTGGAAATCCCGGCCGCGTTTGGCGGCTCAGCTGGCGCTACCTATGCATGGAATGCCGCCGCAGTAGATGCTCTTGCCACCATCTCCCACGGGCTGTCCTCCACCTTCACTATTTCTTTTGACATCGCTACCCCCTATCTCGTCGCCTTGGGAACTCCTGAGGTTCACCAACGCTGGCTCCCGCCTTTGGCTCAAGGCGAGGCAATCGCCGCTCTGGCTTTGACCGAACCAGGTGCGGGATCAGACCTAGCAGCACTAACGACGCGGGCTGAGCCCAAGGGTGATCACTACTTCATCACTGGATCAAAGACTTTCATCACTAACGGATCAATTGCTGATGTGATCGTGGTCGCTGCCCGCACCAGCCCACAAGCAGGTGCCCGCGGAATTAGCCTTTTCGCCGTTGACGCAAACTCACCCGGCCTGACGCGACGTCGCATCCCCACGATTGGCCAAAACGACTGCGACACCGCGGAGTTGTTCTTTGATCAAGTGGAAGTTCCGCTCTCCCACTTATTGGGCACCCTCGACGAGGGTTTCTTGCACCTGATGGAGCGCCTTCCCCAGGAACGGATCACGTCGTCAATTGCGAACTTGGCACAGGCGGATGTCGCGATGAACCTAACCTTGACTCAGGTTCGGGAACGACAAGCGTTTGGCCAATCCCTGGGCTCACTTCAACACAATGCCTTCCGGCTGGCCGAGCTTGATGCTCAACGCAGCGCTGTGCGAGCCCATGTTGATGCCTGCATCGAGCGCCTGATGAACAAGACGATGAGCACGGCGGATGGAGCACGCGCGAAGTTGCTGTCCGCTCGACTGGAGAACGACATCCTTGACCTGGGTATGCAACTGCACGGCGGTTCATCGTTCCTTGAAGGCACGGAAATCAATCAACGCTGGATTGATGGACGCGTTACGCGCATCTGGGCCGGAGCAGACGAGATCATGCTCCACCTCATCGCCAAGGATCTTGGGCTGTAGGCCATGGTCAACGACGTTGTCATTGTTGCTGCGGCACGCACTCCCATCACTAAAGCTATTCGTGGCACATTCGCCAATGTTCGCGCCGAAGACTTAGCCATTGCCGCCATAGCCGGGGCCTTAGACAAAGTTCCCGCAGTGGACCGAGCCAGCATCGATGACTTCATCACTGGAAGTTGGATGCACACGGGCAGCCAAGGCGGAAACATCGCACGACGAATCGCAGTGATAATGGGATACGACGCTGTGCCTGGCGTCACTGTCAACCGAGCATGCGCATCGTCTCTTCAAGCCATCCGCATGGCTCACCATGCAATTGCGCTAGGGGAAGCCGATGTTGTGGTCGCCTCTGGCGTGGAATCAATTTCGGGGTACACCGAACCCACCGGTGCCGGATCTACCCCAGATCACGACCGACACCCGTTCTTCAACCAAGCCGCGCAACGTACGCGATTGGCCGTTGGCGACAATGCCACGTGGGTGGATCCTCGTGAGGCCGGTGAATCGCCAGACATTTACTTGGCGATGGGACACACAGCCGAAAACGTCGCCTCCTTACGCGGCATCAGCCGAGAAGAACAAGACGCCTTCGCGCTCCGATCTCAACGTCTAGCAGGTCAAGCCATCGACGAAGGATTCTTTGCACGCGAAATTGTCCCCGTCACCGTCGGTGACAACATCGTCTTGTCCGACGAATCCGTGCGGAGCGAGACCACCGCTGAGGGTCTGGCTGCACTCAAGCCGGTTTTTCGTCCACAAGGAACCATCACTGCCGGTAACTGTTGCCCGCTTAGCGATGGAGCGGCCGCGGTTGTCGTGATGAGCGCCGACAAAGCTCGGGCTTTGCAGCTTTCTCCGTTGGCGCGTATTCGCAGCTACGGGGTATCTGCGCTCTCTCCAGAGGTCATGGGTCTGGGGCCAGTCGAATCAACCCGCAAAGCGTTACTCCAAGCCAACATGAGTATTGATGATGTCGACCTAGTGGAAATGAATGAGGCCTTTGCTGCTCAAGTCTTGCCGAGTTGTCATGATCTGGGCCTAGACCTTGACCGCGTGAACGTTCACGGCGGTGCCATCGCTCTGGGGCACCCCTTCGGGATGGGTGGAGCTCGATTAACCACCACGCTGCTTAACGGACTTATCGCGCGCGATGTCAACGTGGGCCTGGTCACCATGTGCGCCGCCGGCGGTCAAGGTATGAGCATGATTGTTGAGCGTATCTAGTTCGGCGAGTACTACTGCGCGATTGCTCTGCACCTCTTACCCTTAAGCAAGACAACATGCTTGTCAGTACCCCCGCGCTTCAAGGAGTGAGATTCCCCATGGCAACAAACCACAGCGGACGCACCCGACAACGCAATGGCATCGCCATCGGCGAGGGCGCCATCCGCAAGATCTTTCCGGTCTTTGTGTTGTTGATGTGGATCACTGCGGGGATTTGGATTGCCAACGGTCAGTGGACCACCCTGAACACCATCTTGGCGCTTGAGGCCCTGGCTATTTGCTCCGTCGTCTTCGTCAACTTTGTGCATGTGTTTAATTTCGGGTACGCGGCATGTGTCGTTGTTTTGAACACGACCATCTTGATTGCCACGGGAGCGCCGTTGGGGTCCATCATCGTGGGTGGCCTCCTCATGATTTATGGGATTCGCTTATTCACCTTTGTTACCAACCGCTACCGCCACCCGTCCTTTGTCCAACGCCGGGCCGGTACCGTCATCGCACACAAACAGCTTCCATTGCCTATCAAGTTTCTTCTCCTGATCAACACCGCGACCCTCATGACCTTCCACGCCATGACGACCTACAACGTGGCAACCAAGGCGGCCGAAGAGGGCAACAGCGGCCTGAATGGCTGGCTCATCATCGGCGGCCTAGTCCTGGCCCAAGGCATCGCCATCGAGGCACGCGCGGACTACGAGAAGCAGCAGGTTAAGCGCAGCGATGGTGCCAAGTGGATCAGTTCGGGCCTATTTACTCGCACCCGTCACCCCAACTACCTGGGCGAAATCGTGATGCAGATCGGCGTCATCCTGTGTGGAATCGGTGCTGCTAGCAATTGGTATGGCTACGCGGCCGGATTTTTAGCCCCGACCTACATCATCATCTTGATGTTGTCGGCAACAACCGGTGGCGAAAAATCCAAGCGTGACAAGTACAGCGAGGACCCGGAATTCCGTGCTTACCTGCGTCGTTCCAATGCGTTGTTGCCAAAGTTTCGCAAAGTCAACGTTTAACTCGCACCCCATTTCACATCACATCGTTGACTTGCTAGCCTTTCGCGCATGTCAACGAAGTCACAGCCTTCCGTGCACCTGGTGGTAAGGCTCCACGTTGACCTCATGCGGATGTGTTCCAGCTCGTGTTGCTGCTGTAACTAATCCGCCGTCCAAGAAAATCCTGGGCGCTGCGGCGCTTGATGGATGTTTTCTTGACGTCCTCTGTCTTTCTTGCGTCGTTGCGTCTTCCTAACTGGAGGAATCTAAGCAATGAGCGTTACTGACGAATACTTGAAGAACAACGAGGCTTTCGCCGCCAACTTCTCAGGACCCCTTCCCCTGCCCCCATCACGCAACATCGCAGTCGTTGCCTGCATGGATGCTCGATTGGATGTCTACGGAATTTTGGGACTAGGCCAAGGCGAATCGCACGTGATTCGCAACGCTGGTGGAGTCGTCACCGATGACGAGATCCGCTCGCTGGCCATCAGCCAACGACTGCTCGGCACCAAGGAAATCATCCTCATCCACCACACGGACTGCGGAATGTTGACCTTCACCGACGACGACTTCAAGGCTGGTATCCAAGCCGAGACTGGCATCAAGCCCGAGTGGGCTGCCGAGGCCTTCCCCGATCTGGACGAAGATGTGCGCCAGTCCATCAAGCGCATCAAGAACAGCCCCTTCATTCCGCACACCGATGCGGTTCGAGGATTCGTCTTTGATGTAGCCACTGGCAAGCTCAACGAAGTCAAGTAGGGGTACACAAATAACAAAGGGTGGGATCACATTGGCTGTGGTCCCGCCCTTTACCTGTGGTCAATACACTGATGGCTCATCCCGCCTCCGTAGCTCAGGGGATAGAGCATCGGTTTCCTAAACCGTGTGCCGCAGGTTCGAATCCTGCCGGGGGCACTGCCCACCAGAGATCCGGACAAAAAAGTTCAGCGGCTGGGATTTTTCAATCCCAGCCGCTGAACTGTGTAACGAGGTATTTCTAGGTAACGAGGTATTTCTAGTAGTCGGCTCCAACAGCCTTTGACCACACCTTGTCGATTGTCAACTCACCAGCTTCGGTGACGTCGAGTACGACCAGCGTTGCTGGATCACGGTTACCGTTGGCAGCGTCGATGGTGACCGAACCGGTCACACCTTCCCAGCCCTTGACCGCGTCCAAGTTGGCCTTGAGCTTCTTGGCATCAAAGCCACCGGTGTCCTCAGCAGCCTTAGCCAGCAAGTTCAACGAGTCAAAGGTGTAGGGGCTCCACGTGCCGGGCTCTTCGCCAAACGCGGCCTTGTACTGACTAACAAAGTCAGGACCGGTGGGGAATTCGCTTGGCGATGGAACACCAATGACAGGGCACGCCTTAGCCGCCGGAATACCAGCGGTCTTGACGAAGATAGGGTCGTCCGCTGCGTAGTCCGCAACACACTTCGCGGGGACCTTTGTGTCATACATCGTCTTGGCAATCGATCCCGCCTCAGGTGAATACATCACCAAGTACACGACATCAGGGTTCAACGCAGCAGCGGCTTTCACCTGTGATGCGTAGGACTTGGCTCCAGGAGTAATGCCGACATTGGCCTTGACCGTGACACCGGCCTTTTCCAAACTTGCCTTCAATTTGGCATCGATGGTGGCCGTGTAGCCGGGGGTTGAGTCAAACACCAAGACTGCAGTCTTGGCCTTCAGCCACTTCGTCACTGCGTCGGTTGCCACGGGAACAATTTGATAGTCCATCGGCTGGAGGGTGTAACCCAATCCATTTGTCGTGGTGCTGTTAGACGTCAAACGAATAGGGGTGAGACCAGCATCGATGTACAACGGCAAAGTCTTGGCACCGGCTCCAGAGTTGTAAGGACCGACGACGCCATCAAGGCCGGCCTTGATCGCAGCGGTAGCCGCTTTGACACCGACGACGGCATCTGCTGCATCGTCAATAGGAACGATCACGACTTTCTTGCCGTTAATGCCACCCTTGGCATTGAGTTGATCAGCCGCCAGTTGGGCACCGTTGATCATGCCTTTGCCAGTATCAGCCTGGTCGCCGGAAATGGGGGCTTCCACACCAATGCGGACGGTGCCGGTCAGCGCGGGGGTAGGAGCGGCATTGGAGTCACTCGAGGAGCTCGAGCACCCAGCCACGGCCAACGAAACGAGTGCGCACAGCGCAAGAATCTTGGATGTTTTTGTCATAAGCCGATCTTACTTAAGAACCATAAGAACAAGGGCCTACCCCTGGGGCAACGCGCCAAGGACGTTAATCCGATGCCCGCGCGTACCAAACCCACTCCTCGCCTACCCTGACTGAAGGGATAGCAGGGAGGGAACCACCGAATGAGAGAACCCAGTGATTCCACTGGCGACGACGAGTGGGGCTTCATCACCGCTCGCGCCAAGCCCTCGCCACAGACGGCAACGAACAAAGAAGCCCTCGCTGACCTGATCGAATCGGAAAGTTCTACCCCAGCCGAACCAAAAAAGAACGTGGTGGGAAGTCGCCTCGAATCCTGGGGTGATCAATCATCGATTGAACAACTTCGCGATCGGGCTCGACCTCTCTCGTGGGCCATCGCCGCAGTGTTCGTCATTGGATATATCAACGAAATCGTGGCGGGTTCGCGATTTGTTTCCCTACTTGGCCTCAAAGCAGTGGTCATCATTTATCCACTGGCAGGTCTAGGCCTCATTGCTGTTGCTTTGTTACAGATCACCTGGATCGACCGTCTCCCGCGCGACAAAGCTCTCTCGCGCGTCACCAAGATTTATGCCGGTGGATTCGTCATCGGGCTGATCCTTGTAGCCATTCCCCAGACCACGATCGTGGGCTCAGGGGTCATCTGGCTTTTCGCTGACCAATTGAACTTCCTCCTGCCGCTCATCATCTGGACTATGGCAAGCGACGTGTTTAACGCCGGTGAGGCGCGCAAGATCTACCCCTCCATTACGCAGTGGCAATACGGTGGTCAACTCACCGGCTTAGCCATCAGTGCGTTAGCCCCCTTCCTCTTTATCCCGCTCGGGATTCCACTGCCCTACTTACTCCTGGTCTGTCCCATTGGCCTGTTACTGATTGGGTTGCTGCTCCCACGCGCGCTCAAAAACTCCTCTTTGAGCCAAGGCCACGGTCGCGATGAAAACGTGGTCGAGTCGCTGAAGTCAGCCTGGAGTTTCGTCGGCGGAGTAAAGGCCTTCACCGCGATGTTCTCGACCTCGGTTGCTGTCTTTACTGCCGGAATGATTTACAAAGGAGCCTTCCTCAGCAGCAGCGAGAAAATCGTCAACGATCCCGCGACGCTGCAGGTCATCTACGGGCTCACGATGATCGCGGTCTTCATCATGTGTGGTGTCCTCCAGAAATTCTTCGTGACCAAAATCTTGGAAAAATTCACCATCCCTGGCTCATTACTCCTCTTGCCCATCTTTGCCACCGCTTGCGGAATCTTCATGGCATGGGGTCTCATCGGCGGACTGGGCATTAAGCCTCAATTCCTACCACTCCTGATTATCGGCATCGTCTTGTGGTGGGTGCCTCGTTGGAGCATCGACGACGTTGCTCGCCGCACCGCACTAGCCGTTGTCCCCAACGAACGTCGGGCCCGCGTCTCCTTCATCATTGACCTACTCCCCATCTGTGTTGGACTTATTGGGGCCGGTCTAGTTCTTGGGCTTACCTTCGCAACCGGCCGCACCGAGTTGGCTCCGCTCATCGCCTTGCCGTTTGCGCTCTTTGCCATCTTCCCCGCGCGCATCATGGCCAAGGAATGGGACAAGGCCCTCTTGAGCCCGTTACTGCGCATCCGCAAACGCCTGAACTAGTTAAATCTGGCTCCTTGTGAGCCAGCGAACCCGTCAAAAGACCCGATTTCCCTTGCCTGCGCTTGGTAAAGCGCGTCACAATGATTGCGGGGGTTGAAGGCGCGAAAGGAGAAGCCCGTGACACAAGACCTGTCCGCTGGCGTTTCCATGCGCGAGCATCAATGGGCCAACGTGCGCTTGGCCTACCAGCCCGTTCATCATGTGATCTGCCGGCAACCGGCGGGAGCCGAAGCGCTTCTGCGGCGCCTTGAGCCTGACGGAAGCATCTTGGGTCCGCAGGTGGTGCTGGAGCAGTCGGATCAAGATGGCACCGAGTTTGAACTAGCCTGCTACATCATCTCGCTAGCAGCCCAACAAGCTAAAACGTGGGCTGGCGATAACTGGCTCACCGGATATCGCGTTGGCATCAACGTCAGCCCCCAAGTCTTGGGAAGACCCGATTTTGCAGCAAGTGTCCTGCACATCCTTGAACAGCATGAGTGCGATCCCAGAAACATTTTGATTGAGCTGACCGAAACTCAATACCTTGACCACTTCCGGTCCGCGGTTGACCAAATCCGTCAACTTCGAGCAGCCGAAATCTTGATCGCTCTTGACGACTTTGGGGCCGGCTACTCCAACATCGGACTATTGCGCTCGCTACCCATCGACATGATCAAGATTGATCCGATTGTCTTTGGCGATGAACCCAAAGCGCGCGAGATCTCCGTGGTCTCTCACGTGGTTGGTATGGCACAAGCGGTGGGTGCAGTTGTTGTGGCCGAGGGAATTGAGACTGAAACTCAACTCGCGTGTGTCGAAACTGCTGGTGTGGACTACGTGCAGGGCTGGCTCTTTTCCCGAGCCACCTTGGCCGGCCGAGTCGCCCCCGGTTGGGGACCCTCGGGCCAGGCCCCCTGCACCTGCTGGGCCTAAGTGGCGCTCTCTGCCTTCTCCTGCATAACACGAGCGGCCGCTACAGCCTGTTCAACCGAAGCCTCAACGTGCGCCGGATCGATACCCAGTGCAGCACCAATATGCAGCGACCACATTTCGGATCGAACATCGGTTTCAAAACCAATGTCGGCTCGGATTGCATCTCGCTTGGCATGGCGATTTTGGCTCACCATGACAAAGGTGGACAAGAAAATTGCTTCAAGGCTGACGATCAGCGTAAGGAACGAAAAGGGGTAGGAGTCAAACTTCAAGCCCGCACCAATGAGCCCAATATTGAGTGCAATCCACAATCCGAACCACAGACCATGCAAGTACACAAAGTTAAGCGAGCCGGCAAAACTAGTGACCTTGTCCGCAACCGTGTCTTGCACTCGCATGGCGGAGCGTACGAGGTCATTATGATTTTTTGACTGGATAGAAGGCCCTTTGGACGCACCATGCGATTCCATCGCCGACTGGCAGGCCACACACATCTTGCTGTCGCTTGGTGAACTCAAGACTTCATCCCCTCGTGTCATTAAAGCCGTAGATCCCTAGGTTGCCCTACAACAACTGCAAGGCCGCGCATTTCGGGTTAGCAAACCGCCATAACTTCTACCCATAACAAAAAATAAGCGGGACCGTTCAAAAGAACGATCCCGCTTACCTCAAGTTCGGGCTATAGGCTCGTTGAGCCTTCAGGAGTCGCAGGCAAGATCCACGAGTTCTCTAGGCCTTCTTCGCGACGGTAGGGGCTCGCGATGATCGTCTTCGTACTCTGGGTTCCTTCGGACGTTCCCAGTACCGAGTAACCCAAGTCCACTGCCTTTTGCTTAATCTTGCGGAACTCAAGTGACATCTGGTCTGAACGAAGGTGCAGTTCGCCATTGAGCTCGGTGGGGATCAGCTCAGGAGCGATCTCATTGACGACCAGGTCGTCCTGAGCAAACACCTTGACGATCATCTTCTTGGCAATGCGGTCAGCCCACGGCGTCTTGTAGAAGTTCCGGTAGCCCTTCCACTTGGTCAGCGTGGTGTGCTCATCGACGGGAATATTGGTATCCCAGATGACCTGGCGACCCAGCTTAGGAATCGTGAGGTCGATCATGACGATGGATGGGAAGAAGAACGCAGTCTTGACCAACACCGGTGGCGTGGGTTCGTCTTCCTTGTAGGCACGCGATTTAGGGAACAACTGCGTCAATTTGCCAGCGGGCTTATTAGGCGAGAACTGCTCGACAGTAAGGCGCGCCCACCATTCACCGACTTCAATTTCAAACTCTTCAACCGGTGGAGCTTTGGGGTCACCAAAAACTCCACCGTGAACAAACGGCGTGTGTGATTGGTCCGTACCGTTTTCTACTACGCGCTCGTAGTTTGCATTCCACGTCCACTCGCCACTGACCGAGCGGTACTCCGGGTCATCCATGAAGGACAGATCAGGAATGGGAACGCGCTCTTCTTCGGGAATATCCCCTGGGAAAACCCAGATCCAGCCATAGCGCTCTTCGACTGGGTAGCTATCAACCCGTGCGCGCTTAGAGATCGGCTTGCCACGACCGTTGGCCGGAATGATGGTGCAAGCACCGTCACCACCGTAACCCCAGCCGTGATAAGGACACACGATGTTGTCGTCTTCAACCTTGCCCTGCGACAAGCTGCCGCCACGGTGAATGCAGGTGTTGCTGAGTGCATGCACCTCACCATTGCTAGCGCGCCATAGGACCAAATCCTGGGCCAGCAATCGGTGCTTGGAGGGGGCAGCAGTGATTTCTTCGCTGAACGCAATCGCGTACCAAAAGTTTTTGAACATGTACTAAGTGTGACGGATAGCCAGAGTTTTCGCCCATCGGGGCACCAAAAACGGCCGAAGGACTAGTCCCAGGCTCCGTAGACGGTGACCCGAAGGGTTTGGCCACGCGTGAGGTTAAACAGGACCTTGGCATCCTTGATGTACATGTTGATGCAGCCATGGGAGTGACCCACCCAGGGATCGACCATAAACCCCGAGCCATGCTGACCTTCACCACCCGAGTGCGGCATGAAGTAGTACATCTGCACGTGAAAGAGCGAGGATTCCTTTTCGGTGTAACGGGCCGTGACCTTGAAATTGCCCGTGCGAGTTTGGGCGGAATACATCCCGCCACGCACGAGCCACACATTCCACAACTTCCCATTCTTAAACAAGAAGTCTTGGTGCGATGCGCGGTCGTAACAGGAGTGCCAACCAACACCGCGGCACACTGTGGGAATCGACGATCGAAATCGAACGGTGCGCTGAATGAGTACGGCCCAGCTCTGCACATTCATGTTCCCCGTTGGGGTCAAGCAATTCTTAGACTGGAAGGTGCGTACGGCTCGCCGAGTGGCCGGTCCGTAAGAGCCAGTGACCGAGCCCTTGTAGACCTTCGCCCACCGCAGTCGGTACTGGGCCTCACGCACATGATTGATCGACTTGGGTCCACCATCGCGCATGCCAAAATTCGTGGCCGCACGGTAGAACGGTTTAGACGGGGTGGTGTTCTTCGCCGTCGCAGCGATTTGACACTTAGTGAGAGGGCGCGGCGTGGGATTTGGCGTCGGGGTAGGGGTAGGGCGAGGGGTAGGAGTCGGACTCGGGGATGTAGCAGGAGGTGGCGTCGTGGGAGGCGCAATAACAGCGGCACCGGCTGTTGGCACTGTAAGACCGCTCAGGCCCAAGGCAGCCACAGCAAAAATGCTTGCCCTAGCCCCAGCCTTGTGCATGTTTTGACCCTTCACCTGTCCTGAGCGGCCAGATCACCATGGCCTCAGATAAGTGTGCCCTACCAAGGGCAAAGTCCGCAAAAGTCCTTAGACCACACGACCGAAAAAGACGTTACCGGAGAAGATCGGGCCCAAGCCGGAGCGAGTGCCCGGTACTGATGAGTGGTACAGCCGACCGCTACCGGCATAAATCCCCACGTGATAGACGCGTCCACCCTTGGTGAAGAACACCAAGTCACCGGGGCGGGCCTGCGAGCGCGAGATGCGGCGCACGCTAGAGGCTTGCTGACCGGATTGGTGCGGCAGGGTCCGACCGATGGCCCGTTCAATGACGTAGCTCGTGAATCCAGAGCAGTCGAACGAACTCGGACCCGCGCCACCGGCAACATAGGGGCGACCGGAATAGCGTCGTGCCATGTCAATGATGCTCGCGAGACGAGAGGTGGTGCGCACTTGTGCAGCAACGCTCTTACCAGCGGTCGAACGATTCCACTGGGAAATGAACCGGTTTGTTGTGGTGTCCACAGCGCCGGTGCGGGATACCTTGGCCCATTTTTGGATTTGCTTGACGCGAACAACCGTCTTGGCGTCATAGACACGGTCGGGCTTGAGCATGTGAACGCGTTGTTCCAACTTCAAGACTGCAATCCCGCGCGAACCCTTTTTCAACAAAACTTTGGCTGGTTGGGGGTGAGCCAGCGGAGGGGTGACCGGAGCAATAACTTCAACGGCCGGAGGCTTCGTCGATGGCCCTTGGACTGATGATTCAGGACCCGAGACACTGCCAGCATTGGCTTGTGCGGATGCCACAACAGGACTGACCAGCGAGGCCAAAAGCCCAGCGCTGATAGCAAGCGCCAACGAGCGACGTGATGTTTTGAGCATGTCGAAGATGCCCTCTCCGACGCCTTCGAGGTGAGCTGTCGGGTTCGGGCCGGAGTATGGCCCGGCCGGCTAGTTTCCTAGTCGGCTTCACCCCAAGGCCCAAAAATCTGGGCCACTTTCATGGGTCCCCCGCTCCTGCCAAGCGGCTTTTCTTTGCTACCAGGCAGGATTCGGCGTCGGTATCAAAGACCCCCGAACTGATCTTCGGGTTGTCCCTACCCTAGACGATGGATTCCGCAAGTGCCCATTGGGCACGCTTTCAGGCACAAATCGGGCGCCCTAGGGCCGAAATCGGACATTGTGGGCGGGCGTGGCTGGGTTCTCCATGGCTTGACGATGAGCGTGACCAGAAAGGCCTAACTATCCCCGGCCGCCACAAAGA
>JBAXSF010000109.1:0-4828 GCA_037130835.1 Actinomycetes bacterium | reverse complement strand
CACCCCAAGGGCGGAATCATCCGTCGCGTCATGGAGGACTACTCGCGCAAGCAACACGAAGCCGCGAACTATGAGTTTGTGTACAGCCCGCACTTGACTAAGGCGATCTTGTTTGAAAAGTCAGGTCACTTGGACTGGTACTCCGAGGGCATGTACCCGCCGATGGACTTGGACACCGAGTACGACGCGGATGGGCAGGTCAAGCGCCAGGGCGCGCAGTACTACATGAAGCCCATGAACTGCCCGTTCCACAACTTGATCTATAGCGCGCGTGGACGCTCGTATCGTGAACTGCCGTTGCGCTTGTTTGAATTCGGAACGGTGTATCGCTACGAGAAGTCTGGTGTGGTGCATGGCTTGACCCGTGCTCGCGGATTTACCCAAGACGATGCGCATATCTACTGCACGCGCGAGCAGATGGCCGAAGAGCTTGATCGTTTGCTGACCTTCGTTCTTGATCTCCTGCGCGACTACGGGCTCGATGACTTCTACCTTGAGTTGTCCACCCGCAATCCCCAAAAGTCCATTGGTAGCGACGAGGTGTGGGAAGAAGCCACCGAGGTTTTGCGCTCAGTGGCCGAGAATCAAGGCCTGGAACTGGTCATGGACCCTGAAGGCGCCGCGTTCTACGGCCCGAAGATTTCTGTGCAAACACGCGATGCGATCGGACGCTCGTGGCAGATGTCGACTATTCAGGTCGACTTCAACTTACCTGAGCGCTTTGATCTGGAATATCAAGCAGCCGATGGTTCGCGTCAGCGTCCCGTGATGATTCACCGCGCGTTGTTTGGTTCCATTGAACGCTTCTTCGCCGTTTTGCTCGAGCACTACGCCGGGGCATTTCCTCCCTGGTTGGCTCCTGTTCAAGTCGTCGGTATCCCCATCGCTGATGAACACGTGCCGTACTTGGATGAGGTCGCGGCACAACTTCGGGCTGCTGGCATTCGCGTCGAGGTCGATTCATCCAACGACCGGATGCAAAAAAAGATCCGTAACGCGCAAAAGCAAAAGGTTCCCTACATGCTCATCGCGGGCGAGGGGGATGCCGCCAAGGGCGCGGTTTCCTTCCGCTTCCGCGATGGCACACAAGACAACGGAATTGCTATTGAAGAAGCCATCGCCCGCGTTGTCGATGCTGTTGACCGGCGAATTCAGGTTTAATCCATGACCCAAAGCCCTGATGGTTCCGCTGATGCCGTAGTGGGCAAGGCCAAAGCCAAGCACGCCGCATCTTTTGTCGTTGATCCGATCGCACGCGCGTTACTTAAAGCGCACATCAGTCCGGATGCTGTAACGATCGTTGGGACGCTGGGCGCTGTGGTGGCAGCACTGTGGTGTTATCCCACCGGACACTTGGTCGCCGGCACCATCATCGTCAGTGTTTTTGCCCTCAGCGACATGCTTGATGGTTCGATGGCCCGTCAATCTGGGCGCCAGAGTGCATGGGGCGCGTTCTTGGATTCGCTGCTTGACCGCGTCACGGATGCTGCGATCTTTGCCGGTCTGACGATTTGGTTTCTGGGCTCAGGAAACGAGACGATTTTGGGTTATGCAGCGCTGTATTGCTTGGCCGCAGGGCAGGTGATCAGTTATGCACGAGCCCGTGCTGAAGGCTTGGGGCTGCAAGCATCCGGTGGAATTGCCGAACGCACTGAGCGCCTTGTTGTGGTGATGGTGGCCACCGGGTTTAGCGGCCTAGGAGTTCCGTTCATTCAGGCCATTGGTTTGTGGGTTCTGGTGATCGCCACAACGATCACAGTGATTCAGCGCATGGTCATGGTGCGTCGACAGGTAGTAGACGGTCAGTGAGTGCGGAGAACGCTGTGACAGGTATTCGCGACCGCGCTGCTGATTTGGCCTATGCCACGGGTTGGCAAGTGGCAGGAGTAATTCCTGCTACTTGGTCGCGCCGTGCGTTTGAAACGCTGGCGAATCAGACGTGGGCTCGCGACGGTGAAGGCGTACAACAGTTGTCGTCAAACTTAGCTCGCGTCTTTGATCACAGCTTGGAACCACACGAATTAGCTGAGTATTCGCGCCAGGCGATGCAGTCCTACATGCGCTACTGGAATGAAACTTTCGCGCTTCCGCATTGGTCCCACGGAGACGTGGCCGACAAGGTTGAAATTGTTCACGAAGAGCGCTTAACGGCTGCCATCGCGCGTGGCAATGGCGTGGTCATTGCCTTGCCACACAGCGGCAACTGGGATTTGGCCGGAGCGTGGTTGGCACTGACTCATGGCGGTTTCACCACGGTGGCTGAGCGTTTGAAGCCCGAAGGATTGTTCGAGCGATTCAAAGCCCATCGCGAATCGTTGGGAATGGAAGTGCTCGCAGCTGATGGTGGGCCGCGGGTGTTAGCCACGATGAGCACGCGATTGCGCGAGGGTGGCACCGTATGTTTGTTGGCCGATCGGGACATCAACGGCACGGGCATAACGGTTAACTTCTTTGATGAACCGGCACATTTCCCGGCCGGACCTGCAGTGCTATCGGTGAGTACCGGTGCTGCATTAATCACGTTGCGGCTGTCGTATACAGCCGAAAAGTTGATCATTGATTTCGATGAGCCGCTGGTGGAGTTATTGCCCGACACTGCAACGCGTCACGATCGTGTTCAGGTTTTGACCCAGCAGGTGGCTGATCAATTCCAAGCAGCGATCACCGCGCACCCCACGGATTGGCACATGATGCAATCGTTCTGGGACAGCGACAGGGGATTGTCGTGACGGCTGAATCAACAGGCTCGAAACTGCGCATCGGAATCGTCTGCCCTTATTCATGGGATGTGCCCGGTGGCGTGCAAACCCATATTCGCGACCTAACGCATGCTTTGCAATCTCGCGGGCATCAAGTCTCAGTTCTTGCTCCCGGCGATGAGGAGACCGAAGACGACTTTGTCGTTTCTGCTGGACGCGCGATTCCCGTGCGCTACAACGGATCGGTGGCACGACTAGCGTTTGGTCCGTTTTCTGGTCAACGTGTGCGCAAATGGATTGACGAAGGCAACTTTGATGTCGTGCATGTACATGAACCAGCTGCGCCGAGCATTTCCCTCGTTACGTGTTTGGTTTCTGAAGGTGCACTTGTTGGCACTTTTCACACCTCAAATGCTCGTTCGCGCATGATGGCTGTCAGTGCTGGCTTTTTGAAAGTCGCGTTGGAAAAGCTTTCGGCGCGTATCGCAGTGAGCGCTCCGGCGCACGTGACCTTGGGCGGTCACAGCGAACTGTTCGGAGCCAGCACGGTGACGATCCCCAACGGTGTCGATGTCAGTGAGTACGCCGATGCCAAACCGATGGCGATTGAGCCGGCAGATGCTCAGGTTGTGGTCTTTCTGGGTCGCATTGACGAACCGCGCAAGGGTTTTCAGGTGCTGGCCCCAGCAATGGGCACGATTGCTGGGCAGTGTCCCAAGGCGCGTTTCTTTATCGCTGGGCCTGGTGATGCCGATCAAGCCGCGAAACTGATCCCAAAGAGTGTTCGTTCCCGTGTTCACTTCTTGGGCCGGATCAGCGAAGTCGAAAAAGCATCGCTGATGGCTCGCGCTGACGTCTTTGTCGCACCGAACACCGGTGGCGAAAGTTTCGGCATCATCTTGCTCGAAGCCATGGCAGCAGGGGCCGCTGTTGTTGCCAGCGATCTCGAAGCATTTTCCTTAGTGCTGGGCGCAGACCCGGTGGGCAAGATGTTTGCTAACGAAGATTCCGCGGCTTTGGCGCATGCGGTCATCGATGTGTTGCGCGATGATGTCATGCGACAGGACTTTGTGACTCGCGGCAAAGACCAGGCGTACAAATATGACTGGAATGTTCTGGTGGATGAAGTGATCGGTGTGTACGAGAGCGTGCATGTGCCCGGCCAGGTCGTGCGCGAAGATGCAGCAGGTACGGCCTTTGGTCGAGCCAAAGTGTGGGGCAAAGGGGATCGCGAATGAATACGCTGACTTGGATCGTGATTGCTCTTGTCATAGTGGCGATCTACTTAAGTCAGATGGCAGGTCGACTCGACCGCCTGCACATCCGCGTGGACAACTCCCGACGCGCTCTCCAAGACCAGCTGCTTCGACGAGCCAGCGAGGCTGCTGAGCTGGCAGCTCTTCCGGGCGCGACTGCGCCGGAGTTAGCCGTTGCTTTTGATACCTATGCCCATGTGGTGCGTCGAGACGAACAGATCAATCCAGAGATTGAAGAAGCACTCACGACCACCCTCAATTTTGCCCTTCCGGATGCTCAAACTATCGCGGCGATTGCCGGTATTCCTGGCGGTAGCGACATCCTGGATGAGTTGCAGGGAACCTGTCGCAAGGTCGAGTACGCCAAGACTTTTCATGACGATGCGGTGCGCCAGTGCCAGACCATGCGTCGTAAGCCGATCGTGAAGATTTTCCGGCTCTGGGGAACCGCCGCGTGGCCGGAAAGCCTCGAGTGTGACCTAGCTCAACCTGATGGTTTTGCCTAGTCTTCGCACTAAGCCACTACCGCGAGCGCTCTCAAGCCCATCGCCTAAGATGGGCTCACCAAACATCGACTGCTAAAGGTTCCCCTGTGTCTGAGCTCAACGAATCAACCACCACTGGCACCACCGGCGTCAAGCGCGGCATGGCCGACATGCTCAAGGGCGGCGTCATCATGGACGTCATTGACGCCCAGCAGGCACGCATTGCTCAGGACGCTGGCGCAGTTGCAGTGATGGCGTTGGAGCGCGTCCCCGCGGACATTCGCCGCGATGGTGGTGTGGCTCGCATGTCAGACCCGGACATGATCGATTCGATCATTGATGCTGTCTCCATCCCGGTGATGGCCAAAGCACGCATTGGCCACTTTGC
>JBAXSF010000108.1:0-4836 GCA_037130835.1 Actinomycetes bacterium | reverse complement strand
CCGAAACTGCCGCGCCCGCACAGCCAGCAACCCCACGAACCGTGGCGCCTGTTGAAGACCCCAAGAAGAAGCGCGGTCTGTTTACTCGCTAACCATTCTTAGTACGCGGATTCTTAGTACGCGCCGCTACCACGAATCACGGCCAAGAGCGTGCGCAACATAATCGCAATATCTAAGGACAGCGACCAGTTCTCCACGTAATACAAATCCAGTCGGACCGCTTCGTCCCATGATTGATCCCCGCGACCGCTGACTTGCCACAGACCGGTGATGCCAGGTCGAACCAACATCCGTCGACGCTCATCACCTTGGAAAGCTTCATCAGCGACAGCAAGTGGGCGAGGTCCCACCAGCGACATGGAGCCGCCAAGGACGTTGAACAGTTGTGGCAACTCATCAATGGATGAGCGGCGCAGGAATCGGCCTACCGGAGTGATCCGGGGATCATCACGAATCTTGAACAACAAGCCATCGGCTTCATTGCTGGTAGCCAGCGAGGCCAGTCGCTTTTCCGCATCGCTGTACATCGAGCGGAATTTCCAACACGCAAATTCTTGTCCGGCTTTACCCACCCGCGCTTGTCTAAACAGCGCAGGACCAGAACTCGTCACCCGGATCACGATGGCCGTAATCACTAAGACCGGTGACAACACCACAAGGCCAACGGCACTTCCCACGAGGTCAACCGCTCGCTTGACCACGCGGCGACCGCCGGTGAACTGTGGCGCATCGACGTAGATCAAGGGCAGACCTGACACTGGTCTCATCGTGATGCGTGGTCCGGCGACATCAGCAATTGCTGGGGCAATGACCAAATCGATGCTGGTGCCTTCAAGCGCCCAAGCAATCCGGCGAACACGATCACTGCGAATCGCCATGCCGGCAGTGATCGCCACCGTGTCAGCTGAACACGCCCGCGCTGCTGCCACCACATCATCAATGGATCCAGCAACAGGGACTGGGGAATCACCATCTGCTTCGGCGCCCGACCCGCACATGCCAACCACCGCAAATCCCGCATGCGCATCAGCGCGCATTTGGTCGGCAAGGTCGGTTACGCCCTCCACATCACCAACTGCGAGGACGCGATTGAGATTGAAGCCTTGGCGCCGCGTGGATTGGAGTCGCAGGCGAAAGGCAAAGCGCACAATGATGAGCAGAACAAACCCCAGTGGTAGCGCAACTGCGACGAATCCGCGCGCGACTTCGAGTTTGAGCAAGTACGAAACAATCGCCACCGCGCCGAAGGTCCGAAACGTCGCCGATGTGAGCCGGCGAAACTCTTCGGTTCCGATGCCCAACATGCGTGGTTCGTATACGCGGGTATAGGCCAGCATGCCCAACCACAAACCCAGTAAGAGAAAGGCCACTGCTCCATAACGCAAGGGCGAGGTATCACCCACATCACCAAATCGAACGAAGTACGCCATCACCATCGAGAAAGCCACAACCACTGCGTCGGCGAGGACTAGTTCTGCGGCGCGGGCCCGCTGCCAGGACTGCGTGGACTGACCACCATCGCTAGCCACTTCGCGTAGGCTTGGTTCGTCGGGAAGGTTAGATTGCACGGCGTCATCATGACATCTCCACGCCGGCATCCTCTGCCGATTTGAACCAGAAGGAGCGCTTATGGCCAGCCAACTGCCCTCGGCAGTGCCTGTGCTGGCGTGCGCTGGGGTTCCCATTGCTGCGCTGGAGATGAATGAGGCGGTGACGTGGTGCGTTGATACTGCTCAGTCACTGTCGGCGGACTCCATGGGGCTTGACGTCCACTTGTGCAACTCCTACACGTTGGCGCTAGCCGATGATGATCACGAGTTTCGGGCCCTTCTTAATCGAGCCGCTCTCAATCTCGCTGACGGCACTCCCGTGGTGTGGGCCAATCGTCTGCTTCACAAGGACGCTAATCCACCTCGTAGTCGGGTGCGCGGACCGAGCTTGTTCGTCAACGTTCTCGCTGCTGGTCAAGCAGCACAGATCAAGCACTACTTACTTGGTTCAACTCCCGAAACCTTAGAAGCCATGCAAAGCGAGATTGCCCAGCGCTTTCCCGAAGCCTTCATTGTGGGAACAGACTCACCTCCTTTTCGTGAACTCACCGAAGCTGAACGTCAAGACCAACAAGAACGCATCAAATCCAGTGGTGCACAGATTGTGTGGGTGGGCTTGGGAACGCCTAAACAAGATGTTGAAGCTGCAGCGTTGGCGCACTCGTTGCCGGTAATCGCGATCGCTGTCGGGGCTGCCTTTGATTTCGTGGCTGGAACGGTTGAAGAAGCACCAGATTGGATGCAACGCAGCGGAACCGAGTGGATACACCGCTTTACCCAAGAGCCCGGGCGCCTGTGGCAGCGGTATTTAGTCGGCGGTCCCCGATTTGTGAAGGCAGTTATTACTAGGCGCAATCGATGAAGGTGCTCATCGTTCACAACCGCTATCGCAAGGCGATCCCATCGGGTGAAAACTCCGTAGTAGACGCCGAAATTGCGATCCTGCAAGCCAGCGGACTCGATGTTGCTACGTACTTACGCTCAAGTGACGAGATCGCGGAGATGTCAGGCGCTCAAAAAGTGGCAGTAGCACTCGGACCCATTCGCGCTGGTCAAGGCGTTCGTGAATTCACCGAACTTCTCGAAAGTGAAAAGCCTGATGTCGTACACATTCACAATGTGTATCCGCTCATCAGCCCGTGGGTCATTCGCACGGCGCATAAGGCCGGCATTCCCATCGTGATGACGGTGCATAACTTCCGCCTAGATTGCGTTGCCGGTACCTATCTTCGCGATGGACAAGTGTGCACCGACTGCACGAGCACCTCCTTTGCCATGCCAGCCATCACCCACGGGTGTTACCGCGGATCAAGCATCCAGTCCGTACCCATGGTGATGAGTCGCAGCATTCACCGCTCCACATGGCAGCTCGTTGATCGCTTCATTGCGCTGACTGGCTTCCACCAGGAGTTCCTCGTTCGCATGGGAATCTCCCCTGAGCGCATCGTGGTGAGGCCTACGAGCGTTACCGATCCGGGCGCCGGCACAGCCCCGGGCAAGGACGTGTTGTTTGTCGGCCGGCTGGGCGCTGAAAAGGGAGTCGATGTTCTGCTTGAGGCCTGGCGGATTTCCGGCGCCGAGCAATGTGGTCGCACCTTGCACATCGTGGGTGATGGCGAACTTCGTGCGGCCGCTGATCGAGCTGCTGGCATGGATCCATCCATCCGCATCCATGGCATGCAGGATTCAGCGCACGTTGCCGAGTTGATGGATCAGTGCGGGCCCGTAGTGATTCCTTCCACCTGCTTTGAAGGACTGCCCTTGGTTCTTGCTGAAGCCATCGCGCGAGGTCGCCCGATCATCGCCAGCGACATCGGTGGCTTAGGTCGAACCGTCACTGAGGATTTTGGCTGGAAAGTTCCGCCATCAAATGCGGTAGCCCTGGCAGCAACCATCGGTGCACTCACCGATGAGCAGATTGTCCAACGAGGTGCTGCTGCCCGCGAGCGATTCCTGACGGAATTCGATCAAGCGGTGACGACTCCGCAGTTGATAAGGATTTACAACGAGGTCACCAGCAACTAACTGCTACTGGCGAGCGATGGATCGCCAGCTTTTCGCCGCGAAATGCCTGACCCGTGCCGAAACAGCCAATCCCGTGGTGATCACGGCATCAATGGCATCGTTTCCCTGAACCAAAACGTCATGATCCTTGCGCATTTGACGACTTGACCGGATGAAGTAGTCCGGAGCAACATCCTTTGACACTCCACCCAGTAAGAAATCGGCCAACATGTGCGGGATGGGGGTCGGGGCACTGATCTCGGCGGCGCGCAGCATGTATTCCTGATCCGCGGCGTAGCCGAACTGCGGTCGATAGTGGCCCAGTTGCTCAATCATGTGGTGAGTGAAGAAGGCTGACTGGTGTCCAACGAAACGCAACCCCAGGCGTAGGTCATTCATCGAAAACTTCGGCGTGAAGTGAATGCCTTCAACCGCACCTGACTCGTCGATGTAGCGCATCACACCGTATGCCCATTGCCACTGGTGATCGCGTTGATTCTGGTCAACAATCCCCAGCACTTGCGAAGTCGAGAACGTATCTGCTGCATTAAGAAACACCACGATGTCACCAGTGGAGCGATCAATGCCCTTGTTCATCGCGTCATAAATTCCGCCATCAGGACCGGATTGCCAATCCACTCGTTCATCGGTGAGCGAGGTGAGCCACTCAACGGTCCCGTCAGTACTGCCGCCATCGACGATCAGCCACCGCCAGTTGTCGAAGTCCTGGCTACTCACCGAGTCCCAGGTCCGCTTCAATCCCTCGAGGTTGTTCCACGTGATAGTGAGCACGTCAAAACGCCGTGGCGCACTGGCGCTGGCCTCAGACATCAGTTCTCCCATCGCGGTCAAGGAACATCAGGGTAGCCCTCACGCTCCTCGCCACAAGCGCCAACTTGACCCTTATCTTCCATCCCTTGCCACAACTCTCCTAGATTTAGGCCATGACCTCCGCTCAGCCCGATGCGCCGCGCTTCAGCATCATCACCATTGGTCGCAATGACTTGGCGGGGTTGAAAGTGGCAGCACAATCCATTGCTAGCCAAACGTGCCAGGACCTTGAGTGGATTGTGAGTGATGGCGCGAGCACTGACGGAAGCGTCGAATGGCTCGAATCCGCAAGACTGCCCTACTTGGATTTCATCTCTGAACCGGACAACGGAATTCAAGACGCCTACAACAAGGGAATAGCGCGAGCTACTGGCGAGATCTTGGTCTTTATTAATTCCGGCGACATGTTCGCCAGCAACGAGACCTTGGCGCTGGTTGATCAGGACCAGAA
>JBAXSF010000107.1:0-4851 GCA_037130835.1 Actinomycetes bacterium | reverse complement strand
CTGCGCGAAGATTTCCCTGACCTCGAACCCGATGCGTCCACCGGTATCGAGGTCGGAATCGTGGGGCGCGTTATTTTGCGTCGCGACGGCGGCAAGTTGTGTTTCGCCACGTTGCGTGATGGATCAGGTGACCTGCAAGTCATGTTGCCCGTCGACACCGTCGGCGAGGACCGGCTCAAGGCGTGGAAGACCGATGTTGACATTGGTGACCACGTAGGCATCATCGGCGAAGTGGTGTGTAGCCGCCGGGGGGAACTTTCGGTCAAGGCCTCGAGCTGGGTGATCACCAGTAAGTGCTTGCGGCCGCTGCCCGAGAAGTTCAAAGGCTTGACTGACCCTGAGGCGCGCGTGCGCCAGCGTTATGTGGACCTGATCGTTCGTCCGGAGGCTCGGGAAATGTTGCAGATGCGCGCAACCGCCGTGGCTTCGGTGCGCAACTCGCTCACCACGCGTGGATTTGTTGAAGTCGAAACGCCGATGCTGCAGGCCATTCACGGCGGCGCCAATGCTCGACCCTTCACGACCCACATCAATGCCTACGACATGGAATTGTTTCTTCGCATTGCCCCTGAGTTGTATCTCAAGCGCTTGCTTGTCGGCGGAATCGAAAAGGTATTTGAGATTAATCGCAACTTCCGCAACGAGGGCGCTGACTCCTCACACAATCCTGAGTTCACCATGCTGGAGATGTACCAGGCTTATGGTGACTACAACTCGATGCGCGAGCTAACTCAACAGGTCATTCACGAGGCGGCGCTTGCTGTGCACGGGGACCTCTTAGTGCGTCATCGCGATGATGAGGGCAACGTCACCGAGCACGACATCAGTGGTGATTGGCCGGTTATCCCGATCAATAGTGGCATCAGTGCGGCCTTGGGCGAGGAACTCACGGCAGACACCGAGGCTGACCAACTGCGCACGTGGTGTGCAAGTGCAGACATTGCGCTGGATCCAGGGTGGGGCCGCGGCCAGATCGTGCTGGAAATGTATGAGCACCTCCTCGAGTCACGCACGACAGCTCCGACCTTCTACACCGATTTCCCCACCGAGGTGTCACCACTCACGCGCCAGCACCGTGAAGACTCGAGATTGGCTGAGCGTTGGGATTTGGTGGCCTTCGGTTCAGAAGTGGGTACTGCCTATAGCGAGTTGATTGATCCCGTGGAGCAACGTGCACGCTTGACCGCGCAATCGTTGTTGGCCACAGGTGGCGATGTCGAGGCCATGGCGTTGGACGAGGACTTCCTACGCGCGTTGGAATTTGCTATGCCGCCAGCGGGAGGTCAAGGCATGGGAATTGACCGGCTCTTGATGATGCTCACCGGTCGCAGTATTCGTGAAACCGTGTTGTTCCCCTTGGTCCGGCCCGAATGAGCCAAGTACTCGTTCGTCGCGCTCGAACCGCTGATGTTTCAGCCATTGCCGCTCTCGTTGATCGGTACAGCACCGAGCGAATCTTGTTGGCTAAAGCCAAGGTGACGCTGTACGAAGACGTACAGGAATTTTGGGTGGCGGAGGTTGACGGAAATATCGTGGGGTGCGGTGCGCTGCACGTTTTGTGGGATGACTTGGCTGAGATTAGAACGTTGGCTGTTGACCTATCGCTGCGCGGAACCGGGGTTGGCCGTGAGCTCCTCGAGCAACTCGCCAATGTCGCTCGTGAATTGGGTGTGGGGCGATTGTTCTGCCTGACTTTTGAAGTCGATTTCTTCAAGCGCAATGGTTTTGACGTCATTGAGGGTGCGCCCGTTGAAGAGGAAGTCTTTCAAGAACTCTTACTTTCCTATGACGAAGGTGTAGCCGAGTTCTTGGACCTTGAGCGAGTGAAGCCCAATACGCTGGGTAACACGCGCATGCTGAGGCACCTGTAGACCTGCATCTTTTGGCCCCAACCACCTTGCGTGGCGTACTCGGTTTAGTCGCATTTTTGACTCTTTAGTCGCAATACTGTGATTATGACTGAAGCCACATTCGACGAGCCCACCACTGAACCCGACAACTCAGCGCGCTACCGCCGCCTTCGACTCTTCAACATCCTTGTTGGCTTGGCCTTTGTAGCCCAGATCGCCGTCATCCTCAAACTCAGTAAGCCCTTGAGTATTCCGCTGGTGCTGGGGTATCTCAATCGTGATCCATTGCTCAACCCCAATGTCATTGCCAAGCCGGTCGAGGTCATTTCCATCGGGATCGCCAGCTCAGTAGCGATCTTCTTGGCCTGCGCCGCCCTAGACCACTTATTGGTGGCTTTCCCCCTGCGGTCCTGGTACGAACGTCAGTTGGGTCGTCGCGCGAACTACGCGCGCTGGATTGAATACACCTTTAGTTCATCCCTCATGGTGGTCCTGATCGTCGTCGTTGTGGGTGTTCGTGATTTGGCCGCGATCATTGCGATCATTTCGACGAACAGCGCGATGATCTTGTTCGGCCTATTGATGGAGCGAAAGGAAACACCAGGAAAAGCTGACTGGAGCGCATTCTGGTTTAGCTCCGCGGTGAGTTTGGCTCCGTGGATCATCATCTCCTTGTTCCTCGCGCATGCCACCCCTCCCGCCTTCGTCTACGTGATTGTCATTGTTCAATTTGTCTTGTTCTTCTCGTTTGCCGCGAACATGGGCCTGCAGTACAAGCAGGTGGGCAAGTGGAAGGACTACATCTATGGCGAGTACGCGTACATCATCTTGAGCATCGTGGCCAAGTCACTCTTGGCTTGGTTGATTTTTGCCAACGTGCTGCGTCCTGCTGGCAGTTAAACCTCGGGGGTCATTGGTCTCCTGTTCGCGCAGGGCGCAACAGAAGCAAAACCCCTATTTTTCAAGCGGGGTAAGGGCTCGTGAGCAGTTTCGGCCCTTTTGACGAGGCTTCATGCGACGGCTTGTGCGAGTAAGGTTAAGCCATCGATCGTCAGGAGGAAATCATGTTCGAGAGGTTTACCGACCGGGCCCGCCGTGTGGTGGTTCTGGCTCAAGAAGAAGCCCGCATGCTCAACCACAACTACATCGGGACTGAGCACATCCTCCTGGGTCTGATTCATGAGGGCGAAGGTGTTGCCGCCAAGTCACTGGAGTCGTTGGGTATCTCTCTTGAGGCTGTGCGCAGCCAAGTTGAGGAGATCATTGGTCAAGGCCAACAAGCTCCCAGCGGACACATTCCCTTTACTCCGCGTGCGAAGAAAGTTCTTGAACTGTCGTTGCGTGAAGCCTTGCAACTTGGCCACAACTACATCGGCACCGAACACATCCTCTTGGGTTTGATTCGTGAAGGCGATGGAGTAGCAGCACAGGTGCTGGTCAAACTCGGTGCAGACCTCAACCGCGTCCGCCAACAAGTCATTCAGTTGCTGTCCGGGTACCAAGGCAAGGAACCAGCCGCCTCCGGTGGTCCAGCTGAAGGCACGCCTTCCACGTCATTGGTCTTGGATCAGTTTGGGCGCAACCTCACCCAAGCTGCCCGCGAAGGCAAGCTTGACCCAGTCATCGGTCGTGAAAAAGAGATTGAGCGCGTGATGCAGGTGCTCTCGCGTCGTACCAAGAACAACCCGGTCCTCATCGGTGAGCCCGGCGTCGGCAAGACCGCCGTCGTTGAAGGACTGGCCCAAGCCATCGTTAAGGGCGAAGTACCTGAGACATTGAAGGACAAGCACCTCTACACGCTGGACCTTGGTGCTCTGGTGGCAGGTAGCCGTTACCGCGGAGACTTCGAAGAGCGCCTGAAGAAGGTGCTGAAGGAAATTCGTACTCGCGGCGACATCGTTTTGTTTATCGACGAACTGCACACCCTCGTGGGTGCTGGCGCGGCTGAAGGCGCGATCGATGCAGCGTCCATTCTCAAGCCCATGTTGGCTCGTGGTGAGTTGCAGACCATCGGTGCCACCACGCTGGATGAATACCGCAAGCACTTGGAAAAGGATGCCGCCCTTGAGCGTCGTTTCCAGCCCATCCAGGTACAAGAGCCTTCCTTAGCGCACACCATCGAAATCTTGAAGGGCCTACGCGACCGCTACGAAGCGCACCACCGCGTCTCGATCACCGACGAGGCCTTGGTCGCTGCTGCCACCTTGGCTGATCGCTACATTTCTGATCGCTTCTTGCCAGACAAGGCGATCGACCTCATTGACGAGGCTGGCTCGCGCATGCGCATCCGTCGCATGACGGCACCGCCGGACTTGCGTGAGTTTGATGAGCGCATCGCTAACGTGCGACGCGAAAAAGAATCAGCGATCGATGGTCAGGACTTTGAAAAGGCTGCCGCGCTGCGCGACACCGAAAAGAACTTGCTGCTCGAAAAGGCTGAGCGTGAGCGGGAATGGAAGGCCGGCGACATGGACGTCGCCGCTGTCGTGGATGAGGAACTGATTGCCGAAGTGTTGGCCATTGCGACCGGCATCCCGGTCTTCAAGTTGACCGAAGAAGAATCCCAACGTCTCCTGCAGATGGAAGGCGAACTTCACAAGCGCGTCATTGGCCAAGAGCAAGCCATCAAGGCTTTGTCTCAAGCCATTCGCCGTACTCGTGCGGGCTTGAAGGACCCCAAGCGTCCAGGTGGATCGTTCATCTTCGCGGGTCCGTCGGGTGTGGGTAAGACCGAACTTGCCAAGACTTTGGCCGAGTTCCTCTTCGGCGATGAAGACTCCTTGATTCAGTTGGACATGTCCGAGTTCAGCGAGAAGCACACTGTTTCTCGTCTGTTCGGATCGCCTCCCGGCTATGTCGGTTACGACGAGGGTGGCCAGCTGACCGAGAAGGTGCGTCGCAAGCCGTTCTCCGTGGTTTTGTTTGACGAGGTCGAGAAGGCACACCCCGACATCTTCAACTCGCTGTTGCAAATCCTTGAAGACGGTCGTTTGACCGACAG
>JBAXSF010000106.1:0-4856 GCA_037130835.1 Actinomycetes bacterium | reverse complement strand
AGCAGCCATGATCGGCATCGGCACCGACGGCGATATGGAAACAGTCGCTGATGCACTGGCGGAGTTGCCTGAAGTTTCCTACGTAGTGATTACAGCCGGTTCGTTTGATCTACTCGTCGAAGTAGTTTGTGAAGATGACGACAGACTGCTGGAACTGCTCAACCAAAAGATCCGCGCCATTCAAGGCGTTCGCACCACCGAGAGTTTCGTCTACCTGAAACTTCGTAAACAAATCTACACATGGGGTACACGATGACCACGTCAAAGAACGCGTCTGAATTTAGTGCTGACGCCCTTGCCGAAAAGGCGCGCAAGCACCTATGGATGCACTTCACCCGGCACTCGAGCTTTAACGATGGTGGCAACGTGCCCGTCATCGTTAAGGGTGAAGGTGCCTACATCTGGGACGACCAAGGCCGCAAGTACCTTGACGGCTTGTCCGGCCTATTCGTAGTAAATGCCGGCCACGGGCGAGACGAGATTGCCGACGCTATGGCCAAGCAGGCCAAGGAACTGGAGTACTTCCCGATCTGGAGTTACGCCCATCCCAAGGCCATTGAGGTGGCTGAGCGCATCGCCCAGCGCGCACCTGGCGACCTGAACCGCGTGTTCTTTACTACCGGCGGTGGTGAAGCGGTCGAAAGCGCGTGGAAGGTGGCCAAGCAATACTTCAAATTGACTGGTAAGCCCAACAAGCACAAGGTCATCAGTCGAACGATTGCGTACCACGGCACTCCACACGGCGCTCTCGCACTAACGGGTGTCCCCAGCTTGAGGGAACCGTTCGAACCGCTCGTGCCTGGTGCGATGAAAGTTCCTAACACGAACTTCTACCGCGCCCCAGAACACGCAGACAACATCAAGGACTTCGGGCTGTGGGCAGCGGATCGCATTGCGGAAATGATCGAGTTTGAAGGACCCGACACTGTCGCTGCTGTTTTCATTGAGCCGGTACAAAATGCCGGCGGCTGCTTTCCTCCCCCACCCGGGTACCTTGAGCGCGTCCGCGAAATCTGTGACCGCTACGACGTTCTCTTAGTCGCCGACGAAACCATCTGTGCTTTTGGTCGCATTGGCGATTACTTTGCGATGAATCGCTTCGGCGTCACCCCCGACATCATCACTTTTGCCAAGGGATTGACCTCGGGTTATGCCCCAGCAGGTGCCATGGTCGTCAGCGACCGCATCTTTGAACCATTCTCCAAGGGCAACGTCTCGTTTGCTCATGGATTTACCTGGGCCGGCCACCCTGTTGCTATGGCTGCGGCATCGGCCAACATGGACATCTTCGAGCGCGAAGACCTCAACGGTCGGGTGCGCGAAAACGAAGACGGCTTCAAGGCAACACTGGACAAGCTGCTTGATTTGCCCATCGTCGGCGATGTTCGCGGTGCGGGCTACTTCTACGGAATTGAACTGGTCAAGGACAAGGCGACCAAGGAAACGTTCAACGACGACGAGTGCGAGCGACTGCTTCGTGGATTCTTGTCCAAGGCCCTCTTCGAGGCTGGCTTGTATTGCCGCGCCGATGACCGAGGCGATCCAGTTATCCAGCTCGCGCCACCACTGGTTGTCGGTCCGAAGGAATTTGATGACATCGAATCCATCTTGCGTGGCGTGCTCACGGAGGCTTGGAGCATCCTGTGAGTTCGCCAGGTCACACTGACCGAACGCGTAGCAAGCGGTTACCTGAACTTGCTTCGCAGGATCTGGCTGACCTGCACGCGATCTTGGACGCCGCTCTTGTTGCCCACATCTGCGTAGTGGATGGCGATCAGCCCTTTGTGCTGCCCGTGGCTTTTGCCCGTAGTGCAGACACTGTCTACATTCACGGATCCTCAAAGTCACGGCTGTTTACCCAATTGGCCACGGGTGCTAGCACGTGTTTGACGGTGACCTTGCTTGACGGATTGGTCGTTGCGCGATCGGTGTTTGAATCCTCGATGAACTACCGCAGTGTCATGGTGCTGGGAACCTGCCGTGTGGTGGCGGGTGAAGACAAGGCCGCTGCACTCCAAGCCATTAGCGATCACCTGCTGCCCGGTCGTTGGGTCGATGCGCGGCACCCGAACGAACAAGAAGACAAGGCCACCATGGTTCTCGCCTTAGAACTCAATGAATGCTCGGTGAAAATCAGTGCTGGCCCGCCCGACGATGTACCCGCTGATGTGGATCTTCCGATCTGGGCAGGAGTGGTTCCCCTGACTGAGCACTTTGGTGAACCCATCGATGCACCCGATCTTCCTGCCGGAATTGCGATTCCGGATTACATCCGCCAGTGGAAGCGATAGATCGCCATGACTAATGGCTACCGCGACCTGTCGTTTTGGTGGGACAGCCTCCCCGATGAATTGCGATACAGCGATCGACCAGCCCTATCCGGACAATTGACAGCTGATGTGGCCATCGTGGGTGCTGGATACAGCGGTTTGTGGACCGCGTACTACCTCTTAAAGCACCAACCAGACCTGAAAGTGGTTGTGGTGGATGCGCACGTTGCTGGTTTTGGTGCATCAGGGCGTAACGGGGGCTGGTGCTCAGCGCTGTTTCCTGCATCAATTGACTCGGTTGCGGCCCGCTCATCGCGCGAGCAAGCCTTGGCCTTGCACGCACACATGGCCGACGCTGTCGATGAAGTTGGCCGATTCCTTGCTACACACAACCTGGATGCCGACTTTGCCAAGGGTGGCACTCTCACTCTGGTTCGATCAGCAGCGCAGGCAGAGCGCGCAGCCCACGAACTCGACACGGCCGATGACTTCGGTTTAGCCCCACAACACACCCGCTCGTTAGATGCGACCCAGGCTCGAGAAAGGATCAACGCCACCGAAGTCAGTGGCGCCGTCTTTACTCCCGACTGCGCAGCGATCAACCCAGCCAAACTAGTTCGCGAACTCGCCATGGTTGTGGAGCAACTCGGGGGAATCATCTGTGAACACTCCCGCGCCCTCGACATCAAGCCTGGCGCGGTCGAAGGCGAAGGCTTCACTGTCAGGGCGCCCATCGTGCTACGCACCACCGAGGGATACACCCCTAGCCTGCGCAGTTTCAAACGACAGTTGGCGCCGGTGTACTCGCTAGTCACCGCAACCGAACCGATTCCTGATGCGATGTGGGATGAGATCGGGTTAGCGGATCGGGAAACATTCAGCGATTACCGACGTCTCATCATTTACGGACAGCGCACCGCCGACAATCGCATCGTCTTCGGTGGTCGCGGTGCCCCCTACCACTTTGGTTCACGCATTGCTCCGGAGTTTGATCGAGACAATGCCACCTTTGCCGAGATCGAACGTTCCCTGGTCGAACTCTTTCCTGTCCTGCAGCGAACAAAAATTACGCATCGCTGGGGTGGACCATTAGGAGTTCCCCGCGACTGGTTTGCCTCGGTCTCACTGGACCCCACCACCGGCCTGGGAACCACCGGGGGTTATGTCGGCGATGGGGTGGGCGCATCAAACCTAGGTGGACGCACGCTGGCCGACTTGGTGTTGAATCGATCCACACCACGCACGCAACTGCCGTGGGTCCATCACGCATCGCCTAAGTGGGAACCCGAACCCCTACGCTGGCTGGGAGTCAACGCGGGACTTGCAGCAATGACAACAGCGGATCGGATCGAAGCGCGCACCGGCAAACAGGCTAGGCGGGCACGATTTGCCAGCCGATTCACCGGACATTAGCCCCATGCAATGCTTCATCCACCCGCCCAGACCGGAGTCATCATGAGCAGCAAGCCGATTGCACCGCTTGACCTGATCGTTGCGGACTCGTTGCTGTCTGAAGAAGAGCGTGCCATTCGTGAAACGGTGCGCGCCTACCTTGAAGCCGAAGTCGCGCCGCATATCTCCGGATGGTTTGAAGCCGGCGAACTTCCGGTGCGTGAAGTTGCGCAAGGATTGGGTAAACTTGGGCTCTTGGGCATGCACCTGAAGGGGTATGGGTGTGCCGGAATGAGCGCGGTGTCCTACGGATTAGCGTGCATGGAACTCGAAGCCATTGATTCAGGCCTACGTTCGCTCGTGAGCGTTCAGGGATCGCTGGCGATGTTTGCGATCTGGAAGTTTGGCAGCGAGGAACACAAGCAGGAATGGTTACCCCCGCTGGCCAGTGGCCAGGCAGTCGGGTGTTTTGGTCTGAGCGAAGCTGACTTTGGCTCCGACCCCGCGGGCATGCGCACCTTTGCCAAGCGCGATGGCTCTGATTGGGTTCTCAACGGCTCCAAAATGTGGATCACCAATGGCACAGTCGCTGATGTTGCTGTGGTGTGGGCCAACACTGATGATGGGATTCGCGGTTTTGTCGTTCCGACAACGACCGCGGGATTTAGCGCCAATGCGGTGAAGCACAAGTTGTCACTGCGCGCCTCTGACACTGCCGAGTTGGCTTTCGACAACGTGCGCCTACCTGAGTCAGCCATGCTCCCCGACGTGAAGGGACTCAAAGGACCCCTGTCGTGCTTGTCGGAAGCCCGTTTTGGCATTGTTTTTGGCGTCGTGGGTGCAGCTCGTGATTGTTTAAGTACCGCCATCGACTACTCGCTCTCGCGCGAGCAGTTTGGTCAACCCATCGCCGGCTTCCAGCTGACTCAAAAGAAGATCGCCGACATGTCCCTGGAACTGCAGAAGGCTTACCTCTTGGCGCTGCACCTAGGGCGCCTCAAGGACAACGGCCAGATCACGCCGGCCATGGTCAGTGTGGGCAAATTGAACAATGTTCGCGAAGCCCTCGCCATCGCCCACGAATCACGCACGATTCTGGGAGGCAATGGCATCACCTTGGAGTACCCAATCCTTCGTCATGCCAACAACCTCGAGTCAGTCCTCACCTACGAAGGCACCAGCGAGATCCACACC
>JBAXSF010000105.1:0-4857 GCA_037130835.1 Actinomycetes bacterium | reverse complement strand
TGCATCAGCGACTGTTTCCATATCGCCGTCGGTGCCGATGCCGATCATGGCTGCTCGTGGAAACCCCACTTGCATCGGATCGGTGACGGCGACAATTTGCATCGCACCGGTGGATACCAATTTGGCTACCCGCTGACGCACCGCGGCCTCGGACAGACCCACGACTTTGCCAATCGTCGCGTATGGTCGGCGGCCGTCCTCTTGTAACTGTTCGATGATCGCCTTGCTGACATCGTCCAAAACGACTGTTTCGGTACGGTCCCGGATGGGTGATACGGAGGCAGCCATTCTCCCATTCTGCCCCTTTAGTCAGCATCCAGCAAGTGAATCCGTAGCCTTAAGCCCCTAATAGTACGAATTTCGTAGTCTTTGGTCCTAAAACCCTGAGTTAACCGTAGGCCTGACCTAGGGTTGTGCCTAGAAGTAGGCCTAGATCTAGCCTGCGAACAGGGCAGATCACAGTCGTAGCGCAAGGGAGCACGCCATGAGTCGAGTAGTCCGCAATGTGATCAATGGAGAAGTTGTTGATGCGGCCGACGGTCGTACGACTGACTTGATTGATCCGACCACAGGTGAGGTGTTCGGCACTGCAGCTCTGAGCGGTAGCGCCGATGTTGATCGAGCGTATGCGGCAGCGTCCAAGGCATTCGAGACCTGGCGCGATACCACTCCGGCTGAGCGTCACGCAGCAATGCTCAAGATCGCCGATTTGATTGAAGCGCGTGCCGACGAGTTCGTCCAAGCCGAAGTCCAAAACACCGGCAAGCCGATCGGCCTCACCGAGTCGGAAGAAATTCCTCCGATGCTGGACCAGATTCGATTCTTCGCTGGTGCTGCCCGCATTCTCGAAGGTCGAGCCGCTGGTGAATATATGAGTGGGCATACCTCGTTTATTCGCCGCGAACCCATTGGTGTGGTTGGACAGGTCACTCCGTGGAACTACCCCATGATGATGGCCGTATGGAAGTGGGCACCGGCGATTGCGGCGGGCAACACGGTCGTGATGAAGCCATCGGACACCACGCCGGTGACGACCTCGCTGATGGCCGAAATCATCAATGAAGTTCTGCCCCCCGGCGTATTCAATGTGGTGTGTGGTGACCGCGAAACGGGCAAATTGGTCGTGGAGCACCCCCGTGCGGACATGGTGGCCATTACCGGTTCCACTCGCGCTGGAGCCCAGGTCGCCGCCTCGGCAGCCCCGGATATTAAGCGGGTCCACCTCGAATTGGGTGGCAATGCACCTGTCATTGTTTTTGATGACGCAGATGCGGAAGCTGTGGCCGAAGCCGTAGCTGTTGCTGGCTTCTTTAATGGCGGCCAAGACTGCACAGCAGCAACTCGCGTCATCGCCACTCCTGGTATTTACCCCGCACTCGTTGCCGCATTGACCGAGCAGGCTAAGAACACGGTGACGGGTCCGCCGTCAAATGAGGATGCGTTGTACGGTCCCTTGAACAACGCCAACCAGTTGGCCCACGTGTCGAGCTTCTTTGACAACGTGCCGGCTCACGCTGTGGTTAATACCGGTGGTGCTCGAGTAGGGGAGTCGGGCTACTTCTTTGCGCCCACGATTGTTTCCGATCTTAAGCAAGACGACGAGATGGTGAAGCGGGAAATCTTTGGCCCCGTGATTACTGTGCAGCAGGCCGCCGATGAAGCTGAGGCACTGAAATTTGCCAATGACACCGAGTATGGATTGTCATCGTCGGTTTGGACTGCAGATTTTGGGCGGGCCATGCGGATGTCACGCAGCCTGGACTTCGGTTGCGTGTGGATTAACACCCACATCCCCTTCCTTTCAGAAATGCCACATGGTGGTTTCAAGCACTCGGGCTATGGCAAGGACCTGTCCATGTATGGGTTTGAGGACTACACGCGCATTAAGCACGTCATGGCCAACATCGAGCCCTAAAGGAATTGTTTCCGTGCCTTCCAGCAATGCAACTGCGGGTCATCCGTCGCTGCAGGGCGTAAAAAATCTTTCGTTTTGGCTCGATAATGCGAGTAGGCCGCAGCCGTTGCCTGCACTGGACAGTGATCTAGAAACCGATCTCTTGGTCATCGGCGGTGGCCTCACCGGATTGTGGACGGCGCTGTTGGCTAAGCAAGCCGATCCCCAGCGCGACGTTGTTGTGTTAGAAGGCGGAACTGTGGGTTGGGCAGCCTCTGGCCGCAACGGTGGTTTTGTTTCGGCCAGCTTGACCCATGGTTTTCGCAATGGACTCGAGCGCTTCCCAGCCGAACTCGACGCTCTCACGCGCTTAGGCCAGGAAAACCTCGAAGCTATTGAACGAACCATTGCTGAATTTGGCATTGACTGCGATTGGCGACGTTCAGGCGAACTCGATGTGGCGGTGGAGCCGTGGCAGGTGGACGGCCTGAAAGAAACCGCCGAGTTGATGAGTGAGCGAGGAATGCATGTTGAGTTCCTTGAACGAGAGCAGGTGCGAGCGCACCTTGATTCTCCGACGTACTTAGCGGGCTTACTCGAACCTGATGCAGTCGCGATCGTTGATCCGGCCCGGCTGGTGTGGGGACTGCGCGATGCTTGCCTCTCGCTGGGGGTGCGCATCTTTGAACAAACACCCGCGACCGCATTGAAAGCCATCCCGACGGGGATGCAGGCCACGACAGCAACGGGAGTCGTGACTGCGTCACGCGTGGCATTAGCGTCAAACATTTTCCGCCCTTTGCTGCAACGCATCTCCCACTACGTGGTTCCGGTCTATGACTACGTGCTCATGACCGCGCCGCTGACGGATGAACAACTCGCGAGTATCGGTTGGAGTGGTCGCGAGGGTGTAGGAGATGCTGGCAATCAATTCCACTATTACCGGTTGAGTGCAGACAATCGGATTCTGTGGGGTGGTTATGACGCCGTGTATTACTTCGGCGGGAAGGTGAATGCGCGCTATGACGAGCGCGCGGAAACCTTTGACGCATTGGCGCATCAATTCTTTGACACCTTCCCGCAATTAGAAGGTCTGAAATTCACTCATGCCTGGGGTGGAGCGATTGATACCTGCAGTCGATTCACTGCCTTTTGGGGAACAGCATTCAAGGGCAAGGTGGCCTACGTTGCTGGCTATACCGGTCTGGGTGTTGGGGCAACGCGCTTTGGTGCACAGGTGATGCTGGATCTGCTCGATGGAATAGACAACGAACGCACCAGGTTAAAGATGGTGCAGACCAAACCTGTTCCCTTCCCACCCGAACCGCTTCGATTTGCGGGCATAGAACTCACGCGGCGATCGATCGCTATAGCTGATCGCCGTGAGGGCAAGCGCAATCTATGGTTGCGTACGCTAGACAAAGCAGGATTAGGGTTCGACTCATGACAGGAGGCACGTGGTGTCCACCCCAATAACCCACTGGATCAATGGCCAGTCCCACTCCGGTCAAGGCCAGCGCACCGCCAACGTTTTTGATCCTGCCACCGGCAAAGTCAGTGGTGTCGTCGACCTTGCATCCACGTCCGTAGTCAACGAAGCGGTTGAAGCCGCTCAAGCAGCCTTCGTGTCATGGAGTCAAACCTCGCTTGCCCGGCGAGCACAGGTGCTGTTTGCTTTTCGGGAAATTTTGAATGCTCGCAAGGGCGAAGTTGCGGCAGCGATTACCGCTGAGCACGGCAAAGTCCTCAGCGACGCTTTAGGTGAAGTCACCCGAGGCCTAGAAGTCGTTGAATTTGCTTGCGGCATTCCACACTTGCTCAAGGGTGGCTTCTCGGAGAACGTTTCTACAAACGTGGATTCCTACTCCATCCGCCAGCCCTTGGGTGTGACAGCGATCATCTCGCCCTTCAACTTCCCAGCCATGGTTCCGATGTGGTTCTTCCCCCTCGCCATTGCTGCCGGAAACGCTGTGATTCTCAAGCCCAGTGAAAAGGATCCGTCGGCCTCACTGCTGTTGGCGCAGATGTGGAAAGAAGCCGGCCTTCCTGATGGTGTCTTTAACGTGGTGCATGGGGACAAGGAATGTGTCGATGCATTGCTCACCCACGCGGATGTGAAATCTATTTCTTTTGTTGGTTCCACCCCGATTGCACGTTACGTCTACGAAACCGGCACCGCACATGGCAAGCGAGTTCAGGCTCTAGGTGGAGCGAAGAACCACATGGTGGTTTTGCCTGATGCTGATCTCGATCTGGCCGCCGATGCGGCGGTAAATGCTGGCTTTGGTTCGGCTGGAGAGCGGTGCATGGCAATTTCTGCGCTGGTTGCCGTGGAACCAGTGGCTGATGCGCTCATTGCCAAGATCGTTGCTCGGATGAATTCCCTGGTCACCGGTGACGGTCGTCGATCATGTGACATGGGACCCCTGGTGACCGGCGAACATCGCGACAAAGTCGCTAGTTACGTTCAAGCCGGCGTGGATGCGGGAGCCACGGTTGTCGTTGATGGCCGTGAACCCACCGTCGATGGAGAACCTGGTGGCTTCTGGCTCGGGCCAACACTGTTTGACCACGTGGCACCCGACATGACGATCTACACCGACGAAATCTTTGGGCCAGTCCTGGCCGTCTTGCGAGTCCCCACGTATGAAGCTGCGTTGGAGCTCGTCAATTCCAATCCGTATGGCAATGGCACGGCGATCTTCACCAATGATGGGGGAGCGGCCCGTCGTTACCAGCACGAGGTGGAAGTGGGCATGGTCGGTATCAACGTGCCCGTCCCAGTTCCGATGGCGTACTACTCCTTTGGTGGCTGGAAAGCCTCACTCTTCGGCGACACTCATGCCCACGGCATGGACGGCGTGCACTTCTTTACTCGTGGCAAGGTCATCACCTCGCGATGGCTGGACCCAAGCCATGGTGGGATCAACTTAGGCTTCCCGCAAAACGACTAACTCACGTTG
>JBAXSF010000104.1:0-4877 GCA_037130835.1 Actinomycetes bacterium | reverse complement strand
ACATGGTGGTTGGCGCTGTTGCCCTCGCCGAATTTGCTCATGTGGTGGCTGCGCAATATGGCGTGAACATTGCCCTGCATACCGACCACTGCCCCGAGCCTCAACTTGATGGCTTCATGCGCCCCTTGATCAAGATCTCACAAGAGCGCGTGGCACAAGGATTGAATCCGCTGTTTCAGTCGCACATGTGGGATGGGTCGGCCGTGCCGTTGGACACCAATATTGCGATCGCCAAGGAACTTCTTGAGCAGTGCCGCAAGGCCAACATCGTGATGGAGCTGGAAATTGGTGTGGTGGGTGGCGAAGAAGACGGCATTGCCCACGAGATCAATGAAAAGTTGTACACCACGGTTGAAGATGCAGCCTTAACCGCGGAGGAGCTGGGCACAGGCGAGAACGGTCGCTACATGCTGGCGGCAACGTTCGGAAACGTGCACGGTGTGTACAAGCCAGGCAACGTCAAGCTCAAGCCCGCAATCTTGAAAGACATTCAGGACCACGTCGGTGCCTCAACGAGCAAGGACAAGCCGTTTGACTTGGTGTTCCACGGTGGATCTGGTTCGTTGTTGTCAGAAATCCGCGAGACGTTGGATTACGGCGTGATCAAGATGAATGTCGACACGGACACGCAGTACGCATTCACGCGACCTGTCGTTGATCACGTGATGAAGAATTACGACGGAGTCTTAAAGATTGATGGCGAAGTAGGCAACAAGAAGTTGTATGACCCACGCGCCTACGGCAAGGCAGCTGAGGCTGGCATGACGGCGCGAGTAGTTCAAGCGTGCGAAGACTTGCGATCAACAGGGACATCACTTTCTGCCTAGGTTTTTAAGCAGCAGCCCTTGCGAGAGCAGAGTTGATCCGAGCGACAACATCGCGAGTTTGGTGAAGAAGTTCGTGGGTGGTGACCGTGAGAACGATGTATCCCTGCATGCGCATGATGTCTTCTTGCTTGCGCAGGTCACGCAGCCGTTGTAGTTGAGCATCAGCAGTGGCATCTGCTCGATCCAGCATGACAATGACTGCTTGGTCTGGCCAGACAAAATCAAAGGTTCCCACTGCGTGTTCTTGGTGCGAAACAGAGACGCCACACAAGGGGTTAGGCAATCCGAGGGTGAGGAAAAGCCCACGGCACCACGACAAGAGTGGATCCGCACAGTGTGGCGAGGCGAGTTCAAGGGATCGTTGAGCTTGGTTCACGCCAGGCCACCGCGGTAACTGATCAAGCACATCGTCCCAATCCCTGCGGCGAACAAGGTCCCGGCTCAGGGCCGATTCCGCGGCGACAAGGGTGGTGGGCAGATCGCACGTGCGAGCGATATCGACGATGGTACGAGCCAACGAGGTCACGGGCAGTGATGTACCCCAAGGCGTGACATGGTCGATGCGGTGAAGTGCAAGGTCGCGAGTGGTAAATACCTGGGCGCCAACGACATGTCGCCGAAGATCCCGATGCGTGGTCAAGGTGATGTCCATGAGCGGATGCAGTGGAGTCAGCCCATGCATAGCCAAGGCGGTGTGATGGCTAAGGACGTGGTCGCAGCTCAACGATTGATGCAATGCAAGCGCGCGCAGAAGATGTTGCTCACGCGCGCTCAATGCCGTGAACGCTTCGCTTTCGACGTACACCCCACGTCGGAGGGCGAGCCAGCGTTGTGAGGTCAAAGCCCACCGGATCTGGTCGGGGCTGTGTCCTCGAGCCAGCAGATCAGATCGCCACAGAAGTGGCGTGGCGATGTCAGAGTGGGCCCCCATGACATCAGCCTGATGGCACCGGGGGACTGGTGCTCGCGTCATCCACAACAACAAGGGCATGATGGGCTCATGACATCTGACAACTTGCTTGCTGGCCCACCCCCGATCCTCCTCCCCGCTGATCCGCAGCCACGCTCCGAACTCGAAGCGGGCGCCGATCCCCTTGATGTCGCCGGGCGCTATCCCGCCTCAGCGCTTCCGTGGGCGGTTTTGGCGGAAAAGGCCATGGGCGATAACCAACCGGTCGTGGCGTACGCGTTTGCCCGCACCGGCTATCACCGAAGCTTGGACCTGTTGCGCCGTAATGGCTGGAAGGGACACGGGCCTGTCCCGTGGTCACATGAACCAAACCACGGCTTCTTGCGGTCAATGGGCGCCCTTGCTCGCGCAGCTCACGCTATTGGTGAAGAAGAAGAATATGTGCGCTGCCGCGACTTCTTGCGTGAGACCAGTGCTGAGGCCGCGGAAGTTTTGTCGATCTAAAACTTAGGCAAACAGTTCGCCCAGTAGTTCATTAAACATCGCGGTGTGCGCATCAACATCAGCTTCGGTGGTGCTGGGCGCCATCAAGGCCATGTTGTGAAATGGCGTCATCAAGATTCCGCGGTTGAGTGCGTAGAGGTGCAAGAACTCATCAAGCGCATGGTCGCCCGCGGCAAAAGCTTCTGCACCGGTTCTCACTGCGTGTTCTGAGAACATGTATTCACCACGGGCACCTAGTCGGTTGCAATGCCACGGCGCATCGACTGCTGCAATGGCTGCGTCGACTCCGTCTGCCCAGCGCGTTCCCAACGCAATCATGTGTTCGTATGCTGCTGGGGTAAGAACCTCAGTCAGCGTCGCGCGCATGGCGGCCAGTGACAAGGCATTTCCGGCAAGAGTTCCGCCAATTCCGCCCACATCAAGGTCGTCTTTGGCTACGCCAACAGCGATGCGGTCGGCGATCTCTTGTGTCATCCCAAAGGCCCCGCAGGGGACACCTCCGCCGATGGGCTTACCCACGGTGAGCATGTCGGGCTTGAGCCCGTGCACTCCGGTCCAGCCGCCGGGCCCCACGGAGAGGGTGTGCGTTTCATCAATGATCCACACGGCGCCGTACTTCGTGGTTAATTCCCGGCAGGCTTCAAGGTACCCAGGCTCCGGAAGAACGATGCCGATGTTGGTCAACGCTGGTTCCATCAAGACCGCAGCAACTTCGCCGGTTTGGAGCGCGCGTTCGAGATCGTCCACGCTGTTGTAGTTGACCACGATGGTGGTTTCGTTCAGGTCTACGGGTGCGCCGATGTTGCCAGGTCGGGAAGTGGTCTTGCCGGTGTCATCCAAGATGGCAAAAGTCTCATCAACAGTTCCGTGGTAACACCAATCATGGACAACGATCTTTTTCCGACCAGTGATCTGACGTGCATGACGAATGGCATTGCGGTTGGCATCGGTCGCCGACAAAGTGAATTGCCACAGTGGAAGTCCAAACCGTTGCTGTAGCGCTTCACCGACCACGATGGCATCTTCGGTGGGCAACATGGCGGTCACGCCTTTGCCCATTTGCTGGGTCACGGCGGCGACCGTTGCTGCCGGTGAGTGTCCGGTCATGGCACCGGTATCCCCGAGGCACAGATCGATGTAATCCAAGCCGTCGGCATCGGCGAAGTGCGACCCCTGGGCGCTAGTCACAAACAGTGGGAAGGCCCCAGCCCACCGGGCCATCCAGACCATCGGCACCCCGCGGTTGAGGCTGGCAAGAGCTCGTTGGTGGAGGGCTTGGGAGGCCGGATGGGTTTGACCGAAGCGCTCCTGTTCCCGTGTCATCAGACGGGTAAGGTTGTCCTGATCAATGGTGCCTGGCATGGCCTGCTCCTGGTGGATCGATGGATCTAAACAATATTGAGTATGGGCCGAAAACGATAGGAGCGCGCAGTGGCTGTAAACCCGGATACGTTTCGGGACGCTCTCGCGCAATGGCCCAGCGGGGTAACTGTCGTGACCACGCTTGCCGATGGCAATTGGCATGGCATGACGGCGAGCTCATTTAGCAGTGTGAGCGCCGATCCGCCCCTGGTTTCGGTGTGCCTGCTGAAGGGCATTTACACCCACGATCTGATTGCGACAAGTGGCGTTTTTGGCATCAATATTTTGGCTGCTGATCAGACGGAACTCGGTAAGCGCTTTGCCGGCATGATTCCCGACATCGCCGATCGCTTCGAGGGCGTTGATTGTCACACCAGCGAGACCGGCGTCCCGCTCTTTGACCACGCGCTGGCCTGGATTGATTGCCGAGTCGTCTTCGAGTACGAAGGTGGTGACCACACCATCTTTGTTGGTGAAGTTCTTGATGCGGGAAACCCCCGCAAGTCGGCTCCGTTGCTGTATCACTCGCGTAGTTGGGGACAGTTCGCCGATCAACTTCCGGAAAAGGCAGCCGTCGCCGATGTTGGAATCACTCGCCTCGAAACTGAAACCGGTGTTGACCTCTCTGCTGATAAGGCTGCGCTCGCTGCAGCTGGTGTGGCTGTTTCCCCTGTTGAGGTAGTTGTTGATTCGCGCGATCCAGTAGCTGTGGAAGCAGCCATCGCGGCGCAGGCGAAAGTCGGGATTGATCGAGTTGTTCTGCTCCATGCTTTTGACCCCGACCGCCACGATGCGGTGCTGTTTGCCGCGTCGAATCTGGCGCGAGGTGGTTTTACCCAGGTGGTCCTTGACGACACCTCAGCAGATGCCAATCCATTGATTGTTCGGCAGCGACTCGTTGATATCAGCGTGCGGATTAAGCCGTCGGTAACAGGCGTATGTCTGCGTGATCACGCGGGGTTAGGCCTGGCTAACGCACTTGCGGCCTTAAAGAGTGGCGTCACGCAGTTTGATACTGCGTTGGGTGGGATGGGTGGACTCATCGCGACGGAAGATGTCTTGTACTTGATGGAGTTGCTCAATATTTCGACCGGCGCCTCACGCGCCGATGCAGTGGAAGTGGCGCATTCCTTGGCCCGCAACCTGCAGCTTCCACGCGCGGTTGAACCTCGCCCCACCTGGATGCTGTGAGTCGCTGTGTCATCGGTTGCTGAAAACTTGTTGCTCTTTCGTGGCGTGTGGCATGACCACATCAGCGCCTATGCACCCAGTGG
>JBAXSF010000103.1:0-4957 GCA_037130835.1 Actinomycetes bacterium | reverse complement strand
GTGGACACCCGACAGTTCAGCCAAGGGGCTCCAGTGCGACCAACTATCGTTGAGTCACAGTGCGCTTCAAGTGGTGAAGTGTTCAGGTGCAAGACCAGAGGGTGGGATTAATGGCCGGCGTGGACACCATTGGCGTAGTGGGCTTGGGAGCTATGGGTGCGGGCATCTTGGAAGTCTTTGCCAAGCAGGGGCTTCACGCGGTCGCTGTTGAGATTGATCAAGCTGCTCTGGAACGAGGACAAGCGATCCTTAAAGCGTCACTGGCTCGAGCAGTTGAGCGCGGGCGCATGGAAGCCACGGCTGCTGATGAGGTTTTTGATTCGATTAACTGGACAGTCAACTTTGACGAACTGGCGACGGTGGATTTAGTCATTGAAGCTGTGCCTGAGCGGATGGACATCAAGAAGGATCTCTTGGGCCGGCTTGACGCCTTGTGCAAGCCCGAGACCATCTTTGCTACGAACACGAGTTCGCTGTCTGTCACTCAAATCGCAGCGGCCACAACTCGACCTGAGCGCGTGATTGGAATGCACTTTTTTAACCCCGCTCCAGTGATGAAACTGGTCGAGGTCGTCACGACAGTTCGTACAGACCCTGAGGTCGCCGAAACAGTCCGTGCCCTGGCGCAATCGTGTGGCAAGTCACCTGTCGTCGTGGGGGACCGAGCGGGGTTCATCGCCAATACCTTGTTGATCTCCTATCTCAACGATGCGATTCGCGTATTTGACTCCAACTGCGTCTCGCGCGAGGGCATGGATGCGGCGATGAGTATCGGAGCCATGCTGCCGATGGGTCCGCTGACGCTGTGCGACCTGATCGGCCTAGACGTGTGTCTTGAAGTGATGGACGTGTTGTTTGCCGAATCTCGAGACCCCGTTCACGCCCCAGCGCCACTGCTTCGGTCGATGGTTTCGGCTGGGTTGCTCGGGCGCAAGACGGGGCAAGGTTTCTACTCGTACGAAAAGCCAGGTTCTGGAAAAGTTGTCGCCGATGCAGATACGCCACCTGCTCAACAACCGTTGACGCTACCCAGCGAAGTAGTTGTTGTTGGCGAGGGAATTCAAATTGATGAGTTTGTTCGACTGTGCGGCAAAGTAGCTGTCGACGTTCGTCGGATGAGCTACAACGACTTCGATCACACGCTGATTCCCGCCGAGCTTCCGGTAATTGTCGGTGTCATGCCCATCCAGCGGGCCACTGATGTGTCGGCACAGATGGGCACTCGCCGTGGGGATGCTGTAGGAGTCCACACACTGTTTCCCAATGCGAAGGGACAACTCATTGAAGTGGCGAAGACGCCCTTTACTCGACAAGGCATCCTTGATGGCGTCCTAGCGATCGCGGAAGCGGCTGAAGCCACTGCCGTCATCTGTGATGACCAACCGGGCCAAATCATTGGTCGACTCCTCGTTCCCTATTTCAATGATGCGGCTCGCATGCTGTCCTCGGGGTATGCCAGCGCTGACGACATTGACAGCGCTATGACGTTGGGATGTGGCTACCCCAAGGGCCCGATTACCTCTCTAGAGGTCTTCACGCTGCCGACTATCTGCGACATCTTGTTGTCCATATCGCGCTCGACGCAGCTCCCACGGCATCTGCCTGCCCAGATTTTGATTGACGGGGTGACCTATGGAGTGGGCATCCGCGAGATGGCTTCCGGACAGCCGTGAGTCCGCGTCGAGCCAAGCGAGCCACCCCACCTGACCGTCCGCAGTCGAATCCGTCAAACCAAGACATCCAAGAGTGGGCCGGCGAAGAGTACGTCGTTCGCAGCATTACTGGCTCGTCGTCAACAAAGAACTACCGGTGCCCAGGTTGTGATCAAGAGATACGTCCAGCTACTCCACATGTAGTGGCCTGGCCGCACGACCGCGGGATGGAAGAACGTCGACACTGGCACACGCCATGTTGGAAGCGTCGGGAGAGTTCAGGACCACGGCGATGAACGGAATTTCTCCGTCAACGGTTTTACCTGCGTTGCGGGAAGACATCACTTTGCACACTAGCGATGGCTTGACGTTGGTCGGCGAACTTGCGCGCCCTGCGGCCGGACCTAGCGACGCGACGCTGGTGACTTTGCACCCGTTACCCACTGAGGGTGGCTTTATGGATTCACATGTGTTGCGCAAGGCATCGTTTCGACTTCCCGCGCTTGCCAACATCAATGTCTTGCGGTTTAACACCAGAGGGACCTGCAGCCCGCGCGGCTGTAGTGCGGGTGCCTTTGACGAGGCCAGAGGCGAAAAAAACGATGTGGAGGCGGCTGTTCAGTGGGCACTAGATGCAGGGCTGCCTAATATCTGGCTGCTGGGCTGGTCATTTGGCACCGATCTGGCCTTGAAGTATGGGCTCTTGCCCCAGGTGGTGGGCGCGATCTTGCTGTCGCCACCGTTGCGTTATACCTCAGAAGAGGAATTGCGGCGCTGGGCTCACGATGGTCGGCCACTACGAGTGCTTGTTCCTGAACGCGACGATTTCTTAAAGCCACCCCAAGCCCGTGAGAGATTTTCGGTGATCCCACAAGCCGAGGTCGTTGCCCACGATGCAGTCCATTTATGGGTTGGCGAAAAACAAGTGCGAACAGCGTTGGATGAAATCGTCGCAACCGTTGGTCCCGGTCACGACGTTATTGATTGGGATGCGCAGTAAAAAAGCGAACTAGTGGTCGGAGCCCGGTTGAACTAATTCAACGAGCACTCCGCCCGCATCCTTGGGATTCAAAAAGTTGATTCGCGAACCTGCCGTGCCAATTTTGGCTTCGTCGTACAGCAAGCGAACGCCCTTGGCACGAAGGTCAGCAGACGTAGCGTCAATGTCATCGACGGTGTACGCCATTTGTTGAATCCCAGGGCCACTGCGGTCCAAGAACTTGCCAATGGGGGAGTCTGGGTGAAGAGGGGCAAGCAGCTGAACCATCGCGCCACCCTCGGGCCCAGCCAACATCGCTTCCCGCACGCCTTGCTCAGTGTTTTCCTCGGTGTGGGCGCAGATCAGCCCCAAGGTGTTGGTGTAGAACTCGATGGCCTCGTCCAAGTCAGGGACGGCAATACCGACGTGATCAATGCGAAGGATCATGTAGGTATGGTGTCAGGCTCAGAGTGCAACCGTTACCAGGAGGTCCCTCAATGTCTGCATCTGTCATCGTGGCTGGAGCTCGTACGCCTATGGGGCGCCTCCTGGGTTCCCTCAAGGGCATGAGCGCGGCAGATCTGGGTGGCGTGGCTATCCGTGGTGCATTGGACAAGGCCGGCGTGAGTCCGGAGCAGGTCGACTACGTGATCATGGGGCACGTTCTCCAGGCCGGTGCGGGACAAAACCCAGCGCGGCAGGCGGGCATCGCTGCTGGTCTACCCATGAGCGTTCCCTCGTTCACCTTGAACAAGGTCTGCCTCAGTGGCATTGACGCCATTGCCCTCGCTGACCAACTCATTCGTGCGGGTGAATTTGACATCGTCGTTGCTGGTGGCATGGAATCCATGACCAATGCACCGCACTACCTGCGCGGATCTCGCGAGGGTGTGAAGTACGGGGACTGGAAGATGCAGGACACCATGGCTGATGACGGCTTGTTTTGCGCGTTTGATCAGTTGGGGATGGGTATTTCCACGGAGAACTACAACGAGCGTTATGACCTGACCCGTGAAGAGCAGGATGAATTTTCGGCCCGCTCGCACCAGCGTGCCGCTGCAGCGATTGCCGCTGGCCTTTTTGATGCTGAAATCGTTCCCGTGAGCCTGCCCCAGCGCAAGGGCGACCCCATCGCCTTCACCACCGACGAAGGTGTTCGTGCCGACACGACTGCTGAATCCCTAGGCAAGCTGCGTCCTGCCTTTGCCAAGGAAGGCACGATCACGGCTGGTAGCGCCTCGCAGATCAGCGATGGTGGCTGCGCGGTAGTGGTGATGAGCAAGGACAAGGCGAAGGAATTGGGACTGAGTTGGATCGCCGAGATCGGCGCTCATGGTGTCGTGGCAGGGCCGGATCCTTCGCTGCACGAGCAACCCGCGCGCGCGATTGAAAAGGCGCTTGCGCGTGAAGGCATGACTCCCGCGGACTTGGACCTGGTGGAGATCAATGAAGCGTTTGCCGCCGTTGGTGTCGTTTCGGCCAAGCAATTGGGAATTAGTCAAGACAAGGTCAATGTCAATGGTGGAGCAATCGCTTTGGGTCACCCGATCGGAATGTCTGGCGCCCGCATTGTGCTTACTCTTGCGCTCGAGCTCGGTCGCCGCGGTGGCGGAGTCGGCGCCGCTGCGCTGTGTGGTGGTGGTGGTCAGGGCGATGCTTTGATCATCAAAGTTCCGTCTGCCTAATTTCTTCAATATCGGGAGCTGTGCGTGAGTAATCAACCGGGCGGTTTTGATACCCGTGGCGTGGTCGACCTTGGTGCGCTCGCGGCAGCCCGTGAAGCGCAAGCCAAGGCACAACAACACGTGGAACAAGATCGCGAAGCCGGTGTACGGGTGCCGCTGATATTTGCTGCAACCGAGGACACGTTTGCGGTCGACGTAGCCGAACGCTCACACGTGGTCCCCGTAGTTATTGATTTCTGGGCTACCTGGTGTGAGCCCTGCAAGCAGCTCAGCCCCATCTTGGAAAAGTTGGTGGCCGAAGCCGATGGCCGATGGCTCTTGGCCAAGGTTGATGTCGACCAGCAGCCGCGCGTTGGGCAAGCCTTTGGCGTGCAGGGGATCCCTGCGTTGTTTGCCATCGTGGCCGGACAGCCGCTTCCCCTCTTCCAGGGCGTCTTGCCAGAAGAGCAGATCCGACAGGTGCTCGAACAACTCTTGACGGTCGCTGCCGAGGCGGGTGTGAACGGGCAGATCACCGGAGGTGTGATCCCTGAAGCCACCGAAGAGGTGGAACAAGAAGTCGTCATCACTGATCCAGAGCTCGATGATGCGGCCGATGCTATTGATCGTGGCGACTTAGCTGCCGCGGTGACGGCGTATGA
>JBAXSF010000102.1:0-5025 GCA_037130835.1 Actinomycetes bacterium | reverse complement strand
ATCCTTCGTGCCCGCATCGCCCTAACAGCCGTTGAATCCGCACACATCAATGTCGAAACCGTTCGCGCCAACAACCTTGATGAACTCATGTCGCGCCAGGTGGAGTTAGAAGAGACCTACCCCTATTGCGTGGCGTGGATTGACTGCCTGAGCAAGGGCGATCGCTTGGGTCGAGGTGTTATTACCGCGGGCCGATTTGCACAACTCAGTGAACTCGATGGCAAAAGAGCCTGGGACCCATTGGCCTACGAGCCCGCCAAGCCCATCGCCGCTCCCAGTTTCGCCCCCTCCGGTTTGCTCAATCGGTGGTCAGTGGCGGCCTTCAACGAGGCATGGTTTCGCAAGGCGCCTAAACACCGCGTTGATGAGATCCAATCGATGGCGACGTTCTTTCACCCTCTTGATGGGGTGGCTGGTTGGAATGCGTTGTATGGGCGCGCTGGATTTGTTCAGTATCAATTTGTTGTGCCAGAAAGTTCCAGCGACGTGGTGCGCGTAGCGATTGAAAAGCTCTCGGCGATCGGGGCTGCTTCTTTCCTTGCCGTACTCAAGCGCTTTGGTGCGGCCAACCCAGCCCCCATGTCCTTCCCGATGCCTGGCTGGACCTTGGCTCTGGACATCCCCACGGGGGTTGATGGGCTTGCCGCCGTCCTTGATGAACTCGATCAGCTCGTCGCCAATGCCGGTGGAAGGGTGTATCTGGCAAAAGATGCCCGAATGCAGCCTCACTTACTTCCCACGATGTACCCGCGCATTGGAGAATGGAACGCCACCCGCGATGCCATGGATCCCCAGCATCGTTTCACCTCTGACCAAGCCAGGAGATTGCACCGATGATGGACGCCCTTGGACACCCACAGTCGGTCTTTCTTGCCGGTGGGACCAGCGAAATTGGTTTAGCCATCGTGCGTGAACTCATGAGCACGCGCATTGAGCGGCTCGTGCTCGCCGGGCGTAACCATACTGAGATGACTCTCACGGCCGCATCCTTTGCACACAACAATCGCAAGCTGGACGTCCTAGACCTTGATATTTCCCACACCGAGTTACATGAAATCTGCTTAGACCAAGCCTTCGGTGGCGGCGACATTGATGTCGCCATCATGGCGATTGGTGTCTTGGGCAATCAGGCTGAAGACGAGCTCGACGTGAAGAAGGCGATGAAAGTCATCCGCGTCAACTCCTCGGATTCCATTGAATTAACGATGCGCATCTTTGAACGCATGGCCAAACAAGGGCACGGCACGCTCGTGGTGCTCAGTTCCATCGCTGCTGTGCGACCGCGTCGGGCGAACTTCATCTACGGAGCGGGCAAGGCGGGTCTTGATGCCTTTACCCAAGGGTTGATTGAGCTGGGTAACGAAGTCGGCGTCAAGGTCATCTTGGTGCGACCAGGATTTGTGCGAACGAAGATGACGGCGGGGATGGAAGATGCTCCGTTTAGCGTTTACCCACACGAGGTTGCCGCTGACACCGTCGATGCGATCCGCAAAAACAAGTCCATCATCTACAGCCCCGCCCAAGTAGGAGCGGTTGCCGTCGCGCTTCGAAACCTGCCACGCCCCTTGCTGCGAAAGTTGCCTCGCTAACCCATGCGTAGGTGCTCATGAACGCATCGCCCTCCCCGGATCTGACCGGATCAAGCAAATTATTTAGTAGTGCCGCTCAGTCGTTTGGCGCGCGCGCATTTACCTTGCCTGTGATTGCTATCGCTGGTTTGCTCCTTACGCGATTAGTAGTCAGCAACGTTGGCGAAGCGGGCTACGCCACGTATGCACTCATCGTCGGGTTGGTAGCCCTGGTCCCATTCTTGGATTTAGGAATCGGTGCCGCGGTTACGGATGCGGTATCGCGACGAGACAGTTCGCCAGCCGGCGATGTGGCTTCTGTTATCCACCGCAGTGTGCGAATCCTTAGTTTGTTGGCTTTAGGGGTCATCGCTGTTTCGTGGATCTTTGCCGCGCTGCACCTGTGGGCACCTATTTTGGGCGTTCCCGATTCATCCGATGTTGAAATCGCCAGTGCCATTGGCTTCACGCTCTTTGCCATCAGCATTCCGCTGTCCCTGGGTGCTCGAGTCCTGCAAGGAGCCGAACGCAACTACATCGCCGTCGGCCTGCAAACCCTCATGGCGCTCACTGGCCTGTTTGTTGTCGCGATTGCAGCATGGCTCAACGCACCTCTGTGGGTTTATGTCTCCGGTCCATTCTTGGGCGCGGTTGTTGTTGCCCTCAGCACCACACTCATTGCCTCTCGAGTCACCGGCATTTCACTGTTTTCCGCCAGCAACGTCGCACCGAGCCCCAGCGTTGCCCGATTGCTGCCCATCGCTGGCCCGATGGTCATCATTTCGCTGGCCGAACCTGTGGCGTGGCAAGCCGACCGGCTCATCCTTAGTCATTTTTCAACCGTCAATGCAGTGGCGACGTACTCACTTGTTTTCGCCCTCTTTGCACCGCTGAGCAGCTTGGTGGCTGCCTCGGGAAACAGCTTGTGGCCACTGTTTGCCAAGCGTCGCGTTGCCGACACCTTGCGCGTGCGCGATCTGCTCACCACCACGGCCGGCTTTGCCGGCCTTGGTGCGTTACTTGCAGCAGCCCTGATCATCATCGGCCCGTTCCTGACGCGCTTTATGTCCAAGGGAACGATCAACGTTCCTTCGTCGCTGTTCCTGGCCTTTGGAATCGTGATCATCGTTGTGTCTGCTTGGGCGCCGAGCGCAATGACCTTGACCTACCCCAAGGGTTTGCGCTTCATGGCCGGCCTGACTCTGGCGCAGGTAGTCACGAACATTCCGCTCTCGATAGTGCTGGCCAGCAAGTACGGAGCTGTTGGGCCGGTTGTCGCCTCAGGAATTGTTATCGCCGTGGCCCTCATCATTGGATTGGTCTATGCGATCCAACAGATTTCTTCGCAGCGTCTAACTAGCTTTTGATTGCATCGACAAGTTGCACCAGTGGCGCGTAGTTCACGACGTCAACATTGAGCAATGACGGCGGAATGGCCAAAACCAAGAGCACCAGAGTCAACACGGTGCGTAAACCACACACCTTCTGGACCAGGGTCGCCAGTCTTTGACCGCGTGAGCCCAGGGAGTGCGCACCACCCCGAAGCCAGAACCGACCAAACGGTGCGGCCAACGTTGCTAACTCAGGTCGAGGGATCACTACGAGGATGACGCCAACACTGCTCGCCCAGAGAAATAACCAACGACCCCAGTCCACCCCCGCGATGTACAGGGGAACGGTGACGAGGAATTGAGCTGCGGCCAATCCCAGAAAAGACAACCGATCCAATCCCTCATCAGGTGAGGCTAGGGCCGCGACGAAGTGCGAACCAAGAATGGCAATCGTCGTGACAATCACTAGAGGAATAATCACTGCCCACACCAGCACGACAGGAACCCCATGTGTCGTTGCAGCGAGCGCACCTTTGGTTATTTCCCATCCCCGCGTCGCGCTCCACCCCAAACTCTCTACCGCTGCCAGTGGAGATGCTGAGTTTGCTGGACCCTGGGCAAGATTGGTTCCGGTGAACGTGATGCCAGCCCACGATGCCCATACACGCTGGGCAATCTCGCTTGATCCGTGAAACAACACAACGGCGAAAGTAGCAATCCATGAGGGTGCAAGTTCAATCAGCGATCGCACTCCCCTGTGACGCAACCCAATCCACACGATGGCCGGTAGGGCAAAGAAAATAAATGCCTCATGGCTCAGTACCGCAATAACGATCACTGCGTTCAAGCCCACGATTCGCGCTATCGGTGATCGTACGAATGCCAACTTGAGAGCAAGGGCAAAGAGCACAAGGAGAAGAACGTCTTTGCGCAGCCAGTCCTGGCCAAACACCGGAAATCCCAACGCCATCGAGGCTGGTACAAACGCCCAAGGAAGCCGACCCAACCATGCGCCGCGAATCGCATAGCCGATCACCACTACATACACGGCCAGAGTCAGGCTGACCACAGCTAGGTACGGGTCAACACCCCACCTGTCGTTGAGCTGCCACAGGATTTCGCCCGGCAATCCGCGACGGACGAACCCACCCTGGTAATTGATCAGCCACTCGCTGAGTTGCCAACTGCTCTTGGCATAGCCGTTGCCGATTTGGCTTGGCAGAGCCAAGGCAATTGCTACGAACAACAGTGTGCTGACGGCAATACTGAGTCGCGTGCTTTTCACAACGTCACACTAACGGTCAGAGCTTCGGCGTATCGAAAAACGATCCGTCAAGAACGGATTTGGCCAATACCTTGACCTGGCTCACCTGTAATGAACGCGGCTCAAAGCTGTCGAAGTAGGGCAACGGAATGCGGGCCAGAAGGATCAAACCAAGTGCTAGAGCTACACACTGTTGCAAGTTCAGCTCCACGCGAGCGCGGCCCAACCAGATGTACATCACGATCGCGAAATTTGAGATAACTAGGAAGGCCCACCGTCCCGCATCCCAGCCACCCAAGCACAACAGGATCGGAGCAGTTGCGGCACCGATCACAGTGATGAACTCCCACCACCGTGACAGACGAGAAGGGGAACTATCCGCAGTTGACCTGAGTGCGATGATCACCAGCACCGTGATGGCAACAATGACGGCAACAGGAGCCACGAAGTCCACCGTGTCTCGAACGGAAAACAGTTCCCACGACTGCGACTGCGTTCGTGAAAAAAGCTCCAGCGCATCAGGTCTAAAAGGAAAGCCATCAGCCTTAAACCCCGCAGCAATGCCCTTAATACGGGAATCCGCCAGCGGCGGCAAAAGAGCGATGACTGCAGCGACGACCACCGGGGCGCCAGTGGCAAGGGCAGCAGACCTGCGTGGCAAGCGAGCAAAAGCTACAAGCGCGAAAAGTGGAATGGTCGTAAACAGAGCCATCTCATGCGTCAGGACCGCTAGCACCATCACCACTGAAGCGATGACCCAGCGATTGCGGTTAAGCAACCAGATGGCGGCAAACAGGAGCAGATACACCACTTGATCGAGGTAGCCGACTTCATGAAATAGGTAGGCGCCGGCAGGCAGCAC
>JBAXSF010000101.1:0-5028 GCA_037130835.1 Actinomycetes bacterium | reverse complement strand
CTACGCCGTACCTGATTCAGCCCTTGAAGTGGGGCGCTGACATCGTCGTTCACTCAGCGACCAAGTACCTCGGTGGACATGGCACGGCAGTGGCAGGCGCCATCGTTGATGGCGGAACCTTCAACTGGGCAGCCAACCCTGATCGTTTCCCAGGCTTTAACTTGCCAGACCCCAGTTACCACGGCTTGGTCTATGCAGAAGCCCTTGGCAACATTGCCTACATCATCAAGGCGCGCGTGCAGTTGCTACGCGACCTGGGCCCCGCAGTTGCTCCTTTCAATGCGTTTCTCATCGCACAGGGCATCGAAACGCTGTCCTTGCGCATGGAGCGCCACATCAGCAACGCACAGCATGTGGCTGAATGGCTTGAGAAGCGCGATGAAGTGGAGTCGGTCGCCTACGCAGGTCTGCCGTCGTCAGCTTGGTACGAGCGCGGTCGCAAGTACGCACCTGCCGGAACGGGCGCCGTTGTGGCGTTCGAAATCAAGGGTGGAATCGAAGCTGGCAAGAAGTTCGTGGATGCGCTGGAACTGCACAGCCATGTTGCCAACATCGGCGACGTCCGCTCGTTGGTGATTCACCCAGCTTCCACAACGCACTCACAGTTGAGCGATGAAGAGCGCGCAACTGCTGGTGTGACACCAGGCTTGGTGCGACTGGCTGTGGGTATTGAAGGAATTGAAGACATCTTGGCTGACCTCGATGCTGGATTCCGGGCAGCAAAGGGCGCCTAACTCCATGCATTCTCGCGACGACGAATTCCTTCCAGTCACCGGTGCGTGGCTGGAAGGGGACGTCGTGGGGCAGCGACAGTTTGTCTCGCTCGGCCCGATTGATCTTGAATTAGGTGGACACCTGCCAGAGGTGACTGTCGCCTTCGAAACGTGGGGCGCACTGGATCCTGATGGCTCCAATGGAGTCCTTGTTTTGCACGCCCTCACGGGTGATTCCCATGTCAATGGACCAGCCGGCGCGGGCCACAAAACAGCCGGTTGGCTCGACGGTCTCGTCGGGGTTAATGGTCCGATCGACCCGAACCAATGGTTTGCCGTTTCCTCCAACGTTCTCGGCGGCTGTCAAGGAACTACGGGTCCATCATCGATTGCTCCAGACGGCAAGCCGTGGGGATCGCGGTTTCCCCGCGTAACGGTGAACGACCAGGTGCGCATTGAAAAGCGACTTGCAGAGCACCTGGGTGTAAAGCACTGGGCCACGGTGATCGGTGGATCCATGGGCGCGATGCGCGCGCTTGAATGGGTCGTTGAATATCCCGAAGAAGTAGGAAGCGCTGTCATCGTTGCTGTTGGTGCAGCGGCAACAGCTGATCAAATTGGCACTCAGATCACGCAAATGCACGCCATCACTTCCGACCCTGCGTGGAATGGTGGCGATTACTACGACCAAGAGCGCGGTCCAGTTTCAGGAATGGGTGTGGCGCGCCGCATTGCACACCTGACGTACCGCAGCGAATCTGAACTTGCATTGCGTTTTTCTAATGAGCCTCAGGACAACGAAGAGCCGTTGGGGCAGGGTCGTTATGCGGTCCAGTCTTACCTTGACCACCAGGCCGACAAGTTGGCCGGCCGTTTTGACGCCGGAACGTACGTGTCTTTAACCGACGTGATGACCACGTGGGACCTAGGCCGTGGCCGAGGAGGGGTAAACCAGGTACTCGCGGGCATTAACACTCCCGTCATCATTGCTGGAATTGATACCGATCGCCTCTATCCGTTGTACCTACAGCAGCAACTTGCGGACGAGATTCCTTCAACGGTGGGGGGATTGCGCCTGATCTCCTCACCGTTTGGACACGATGCGTTTCTTATTGAGCGCGAACAAGTGTTTGCGCTCGTCGCCGAAGCTTTGCAGTTGGGCGTTCAAGCCTCTCGCTAGCGTGTCTTGGCCTAATTGCTGTGTAAGTTGTGCGACATTTTGTACATGAGTAATGAAACAGCCACTACTGGCTCTGATTCCATCACCGCCTCAGTCACCGCAGTTGCAGGTTCCAAGGGACTTATCATCGGCAACGGACTGATCTCCATCATCATTGGTGTACTGCTTCTTTCGTACCCCAAGGGTGTGCTGGTTACCATCACGTTCTTCCTCGGTCTGTGGCTCTTGCTTGCAGGTCTTGCCCAACTCGTTGGTGGCTTCACAGCCAACCTTGATGGTGGCAGCCGCGCAGCCTTCTTCGTTTCAGGTGTGTGCTCATTGATCTTGGGCATCATTTTCTTGAAGAACATCATTAGCTCGGATCCAGGTTCGGATGCCAAGGCCATCGCCTTGGTCGCCATCCTCATTGGTGTGAGCTGGCTCTTTAATGGTCTGGCTCGCCTGTTTGCCGGCTTGACAAGCCCGGGCAGCCCCGGCCGTGGTTGGGCCATCTTTTCCGGCATCTTGAGCATCATCGCCGCCATCATCGTTTTGGCCGCTCCGCTGTCCTCGCTGGTCATCCTGACCTGGTGGTTGGCCATCCTGCTCATCGTCCTCGGCGTCTTCGAGCTCATCGGTGGCTTGTTTATCAAGCGATCGTGAGGCTAGGGCTTTAGGGCCCGATCCCTTCGTTGGTACGGTTAAGGCATGAAATCGATCCAAGACGTAACCGTCATCAACGAGCCCGCACTCGATCCCGACCTTGACCTCGACGTCTTAGACGAGATCCAGCAGCGCATCTTGTGGTTGGCCATCCGCATGGTCGATTCAGCCAACCACGATCGCGACACTGGTGATGGGGTCAAGGTCGGAGGGCACCAAGCCTCCTCCGCCTCGCTCGTAACCGCACTTACCGCGTTGTACTTTGCTCACCTTGATGCTGCTGACCGCGTCGCCATCAAGCCGCACGCTTCGCCCGTGTTCCACTCCATCCAATACCTCTTGGGTCAATTGGATCGCTCGTACCTCACACGCCTTCGCGAATTGGGTGGATTGCAGTCCTACCCCTCTCGTACCAAGGACCCGGACCACGTTGATTTCTCCACAGGGTCCGTGGGCCTGGGCGCAGCTGCCCCGCTTTTTGCGGCGCTGACTCGCCGTTACGTTGATGACCACTTTGGTCCGCGGGATCACTCTCGCTTCTACGCCTTCATAGGTGATGCAGAGTTGGACGAAGGCAACATCTGGGAAGCCATTGCTGACCAAGCCACCCAAGGGTTAGGCAACGTCACCTGGGTTGTCGACTTCAACCGTCAGTCCTTGGACCGTGTTGTTCCCGGTGTCAAGGTCCATCAGTGGCAAGTCCAGTTCTTGGCAGCTGGTTGGCAAGTCATTGAGGTCAAGTACGGCCGCAAGTTGCAGGCCAAGTTCAAGGAAGCACACGGTGAAGATCTGCGCGCGTGGATTGATGCCATGCCCAATGAGCAGTACCAGTCGCTGTTTGCCCTCAAGGGCGAGGAGCTGCGTCAGCGCTTCCTCGAAGGTGCGCCAGAAGGGGCGAAGGCCTCAGTCGCGGGAGTCAGCGATGAAGACCTCGCGCCATTGGTTAAAGACTTAGGCGGGCACGACCTTGCGTCCATGCTGGAGGCTTACCGCCAGGCCGATGTGACCAGCGAGCGCCCTACGGTGATCTTTGCTTACACGGTCAAGGGTTGGGGATTGCCAAGCGCTGGTAACCCACGCAACCACTCGTCACTCATGAGCACTGAGCAAGTCAATGAAATGCGGGCCCGAACACAGCTCACGATGGCCACTGAATGGGATCGCATTCCTGAGAACACCGCCGCTGGTCGTTGGTGCAATGAGCGGGCCCAACATTTGGAGCGACCTCGCCCCGATGGTCACTTGTCTATTGCCGTTCCCGAGCGAGTAGAGACGCGCTCACCGAGCAAGCCCATTTCCACGCAGGAGGGCTTCGGTCGAATTGTCACCAGTCTTTCCCGTGATGAGGCAGTCGCCAAGTACTTGGTGACTACTGCACCCGACGTGGCAACGTCCACCAACTTGGCTGGTTTTATTAATCGCGTGGGTGTGTACTCACCCGATGAAATTCGTGACTGGAACGAAGACGACCCCATGCTCAAGTGGAGTCAGCATCCACAAGGTCAGCACATTGAGCTGGGTATCTCTGAGATGAACCTCTTTTTGTTGCTGGGTCAACTCGGCTTGTCTTGGGACCTGTCTAATCAACCGTTGTTGCCTATCGGCACCGTCTATGACCCGTTTGTTTGTCGTGGTCTGGATGCCTTTATCTACGGCACCTATTCGGGCTCGCGATTTATTATCGCCGGAACCCCAGCCGGTGTGACGCTGGCTCCTGAAGGCGGCGCGCACCAGTCGACGATCACCGCATCAATTGGGATGGAACTTCCCGGCGTGACCTTCATCGAGCCTGGTTACTTGGGCGCTCTTGACTGGTTGCTGTGTGACAGTTTGCAGCGCATTGCGTCGGGTGAAACCGATTCGTCGGCTTACTTCCGTTTGTCCACTCGCCCGCTGGATCAAGCACCCTTTGAGGCGGCTCGTGAGCGTTTGGGCGACAAGGTCTTGCGCCGCCAGGTACTGGCTGGCGGTTACCGCTTACACGATGCGTTCGCTACTCGTCCGGACCTGCGTGACTCGGGCGCTCCGGTGGTGCACTTGGCCGTCAGTGGCGCTGTGATTCCTGAAGCGTTGGCCGCCGCCGCCGAGTTGGCCGATGAAGGCGTGGCAGCACATGTGGTGGATGTAACGTCACTGGATCGCTTGTACTCGGCATGGCGTAGTGGATTGGCCGCTGGTGTGCGCACGGCATCGGTGCCGGCCTATCCGCTCATCCTGCGCGAGATCTTCCCAGAGAAGGCCCCTGTGGTCACCATCCACGATGCCGCTTCGCATGCCATGGCCTGGATTGGTTCAGCCTTGGGTGTCCCTGCTGTTCCGCTGGGTGTCGACAAGTTTGGTCAATCCGGATCCGTGTCGGAACTGTATGAACTCTTTGACCTGACGTCAGGCTCTATCGTGAATGCAGCGTTGGCGGCTCTAGCACTGGAGTAGGTCTGTGACATCACTGAAGGTAATCCGAATCTCGGCTTTGGTGATGGCTTTAGCCTTTGT
>JBAXSF010000100.1:0-5047 GCA_037130835.1 Actinomycetes bacterium | reverse complement strand
AGGCCAACGACCTTCTTCTTGGGAGCCATGTCAGAACCTTAACTTAGATGGGAAGGGGCGGATCAGATTTTTTCGACTTCGTTCATTGCCAGCTCAACGGGGGTTTCACGCCCGAAGATTGACAACAAAACCTTGAGTTTTTGCGTATCAGGGTTGATCTCAATGATGGTGCCTGGCAAGGTCGCGAATGCACCCTTGACCACAGTGATGGTCTCGCCGACTTCGATGTCGACCAAGGTTGCGGCCGCAGCAGCTTCCGCAGCTTCTGCCGCTTGGCCCTGTGCAACCGGAGCGAGAATGTTGATGACTTCGTCAATGGTCAACGGTGACGGAGTGTGAGCGTGGCCGACGAATCCGGTCACGCCTGGCGTGTTACGAACCGTTCCCCATGAAGCATCAGTCAGCTCCATGCGCACGAGAACATATCCAGGGAACTTGTTCCGCTTGATGAGCTTGCGCTGACCATTCTTGATTTCGCTTACTTCTTCCATGGGAACTTCGATCTGGAAGATGTAGTCCTCCATGTGCATGGAGGTGACGCGACTTTCAAGATTGGTCTTCACTCGGTTTTCGTAACCGGCGTAGGAGTGAATGACGTACCAGTCACCGATAGCGCGCAACATCTCGCGGCGGAACTCGGCGATGGGGTCTTCTTCGTCCTCGTCAGATGACTCAGTGTCGGTTGACTCAGTGGATTCAGCAACCGACTCGGCTACGGCCTCGTCAACTACCGGGGCGGCTTCAGGCTCAACAGCTGGCGCCGGCTCGTCGATCTCGTCCAAGCTCGTGGCGGGAAGGGCCTCTGGCTCCGCAACGGGTGCCGCTGCCACTTCAGATGCAGAAAAGGTCAGGCCCGCGGCAGCCGAGGAAGCAGAGTCAACATCGGGTGTTGATTCCGTTGAGGTCACGGGGACTTCAGTCACAGTGCTTTCTTCTTCCGTTTGGTCTGACGTGGTCATGCTTAGCCGAAGATCCAGAAGTTCAGTTTTCCAAATCCCACATCAAGAACAACCACGATGGTGGCGAAGATGGAGGAGAAAACCAAAACAACGATGGTGTAAGTGATGAGTTCTTTACGAGTCGGCCAAATAACTTTGCGTAATTCAGCGATGACTTGACGGAAGAAAAGTTGGATGCGCGCGACAAGACCCAGGCGGTTCTTGGAACCGTCCTTGTCCTTCTCGGGACCCTTCTCGGCGCTGGCCTCTTGGCTCACGCTTTCCTCACCTTGGTTCATTGACCGGCGAACCGATCGTTCTTATTGAGCCGCGGTTGCGGTTCAACACTGAGGAGAGCGGCTGATGACCGCCTCCAAGCAGGGGCGACAGGACTTGAACCTGCAACCTTCGGTTTTGGAGACCGACGCTCTACCAGTTGAGCCACGCCCCTCCGGTAGTTGTCGTTCCTGCGCGCCCGAAATATCCGGACCAGAACTGGAACTTGCCTAGTATCGGCTGGCTAAAAGCCAACTAATGCTGGGCACGCTCACGCAGTGGCAACAATCGCCAGAATGACGAGTGTAGGTCAATGCCTGAGGGCGTAGACAGTCGGGTTCAGGCGTAATGGAACGATAGGGGCATGACTGCCCCTCACTCCCGCGTCTCCCAGCGCATTGGCGCTATCGCTGAATCGGCAACCCTGGCTGTTGACGCCAAGGCTAAGGCCCTCAAGGCCGCCGGTCGACCCGTCATTGGGTTCGGAGCGGGCGAGCCAGACTTTCCTACACCGAGCTACATCGTTGATGCCGCAATCAAGGCATGCAGCGAACCCGCGATGCATCGGTACACCCCGGCTGCGGGATTACCTGCGCTGCGTGAGGCCATCGCAACCAAGACTGCGCGCGACAGTGGTTTTGCCTGTGACGCCAGCCAAGTCCTCGTCACCAACGGTGGCAAGCAAGCTTTGTACAACGCTTTTGCCACGCTGCTTGATCCAGGCGATGAAGTCATCCTTCAAGCTCCGTACTGGACCACCTATCCCGAATCGATTCAACTTGCTGGTGGCGTTCCGGTCGTTGTGATGACCGATGAAACGAGCGGTTACTTGGCCAGCGTTGAGCAACTCGAGGCTGCCCGCACTGATCGGACGAAGGTTCTTGTCTTCGTTTCGCCGTCCAACCCGACTGGCGCTGTGTACCCGCCTACCCTGGTCAAGGCCATCGGTGAATGGGCTGTTGAACACGGAATTTGGGTTGTCACCGACGAAATTTACGAGCACTTGATTTACGGAGATGCTGAGTTCTCCTCCATGCCAACGCTGGTTCCTGAATTGGCCAACCAATGCGTCATCGTCAACGGAGTAGCAAAGACCTACGCCATGACCGGGTGGCGCGTGGGATGGATGATCGGCCCAAACGACGTCATCAAGGCTGCGACGAACTTGCAGTCACACGCCACGTCCAATGTGGCCAACGTGTCTCAGGCGGCAGCTATCGCCGCGGTATCTGGCGACCTGTCCGCTGTCGATGACATGAAGATCGCTTTTGATCGCCGTCGCCAATTGATCGTTTCTATGCTCAATGACATTCCTGGTGTGACGTGCCCCGAGCCTTTTGGTGCGTTCTACGTCTATCCGAGCATTAAGGAATTGCTTGGCAAGGACATCGCAGGACACGTGGCCAACACCTCGCAGGAACTCTCGGCGCTCTTGCTCGACGAGGTTGAAGTAGCCGTTGTTCCCGGCGAAGCGTTCGGCACACCCGGCTTCTTGCGGTTGTCCTACGCACTCAGCGACAACGACTTGACCGAAGGTGTGAGCCGGATGGCGAAGTTCCTGGGGCAAGCGAAGTAATTAACCTGTTTGCCTGTACCACTGTAGAAATCTGCGTCGCGCTAACCATGCGACGAAGGTGGCAATAACGGCAACAACGATCAAGAAAACGGCCACGCCTGCCAAACTTTTCGACAGTGCTGGTCCGCCGCCGGTGCTAGTCACAATCAGTTGCGCGATGCCGGCGGCAAAACCCATCAAGATCGCTGTCGTTGATAAAGCACGCCACCGCACCATCGCGTTGAACAAAGCACTGCCCTGCTCATCAAGTGGTTCCATCGCACTCATGGGCGCTCCAACGACAGACCAACCAGCGTGGGTTCGACGCTCAAGACAACGCCGAAGGCTTCGTCAACACTGTCGATAATGAGTCGGGCCAAGGCGATGACGTCAGCTGCACTTGCTGGGGACTGGGTGGTCAGAGCCAAGGTGTGCTTGGCCGAAATACCAGCGGTACCAGCGCGCAATCCTCGAACAAACCCCGCCTGTTCAATCAACCAGGCGGCCGACGTCTTGATCTGGCCCTGACTAGCGGGCCAACGCGGGGCTGCGGCCGGGAGATTGGCCGCTTGCTCGGCCGAAAGAAGCGGATTAGTAAAAAACGATCCTGCGGACTGCGCATCGGGGTCCGCCGTGTTGATCACCATTGACTTGGATTGGCGAAGCGCCAACACAGCCGAGCGCACTTCGGCAAGCGGCGCACGTTGACCCGCCTCAATGGACAGCGCCTGTGCCAATTCAGCGTATTCAACGGGAGCGCTCATCGTTCCCAATGCCAATTGGAAGGTGACGTCGAGAACCAACCAACGATCGTTGTGACGAAACATGCTGGACCGATAACCAAAATCACAATCGGCTGCAGCGAAAGTCTTGATGACCTGGTCCTGTCGATCAAAGGTGCGCACCTGCGCGATGGTTTGTGCGACCTCTTGACCGTACGCGCCCACATTTTGAATCGGCGTTGCGCCAGTCGACCCTGGAATACCTGACAACGCTTCGATGCCCACCCAGCCTTGACCAACTGCGTGGGAGACGACGTCATCCCATGGTTCACCGGCTGCCACGGTCAATGTCACGCCAGCGCAATCACTGCGATCAACCACATCAAAGCCTCGAGTGAGCACGTGAATGACATCACCAATGAACGGTTCATCGCTGATCACGACGTTGCTGCCACCAGCCAGAATGAGCACGGGACGGTCAGCCGCATCACTAGCCGAAACAGCTGCGATGAGGTCGGCTTCCGTGGTGACGGTGATGAGTTGATCTGCCGGGCCACCCACCTTCAAGGTGGTCAGGGGCGCAAGGAGCGCCGCGGGCTCGCGATTCACCCCCACAATCTAAGCCCGAGGGGCGAGAACTTCGGGATGCGCGCGAAAGCGCTGCAAGAGTCGGTCATAGGTGCGCTTGGATTCCTTGTCGCGCATGGCTGGATCACTGTCGTGATACCCGCGATGGCGGTCTTGTCGAACCGGTAGGTCTGCAGGTCCTTGTGCGACCTTGCCACCGGCTTCGCGTAACGCCAACGACCATTCCATGTCGGCGTTGCGATAAAACTTTGCCTTGGGGTGCGGCCCGGTCTCCACTGCCGCAGCCCGACGGATGACAAACAAGTAGGAAAGCAGGGCATCGCATTCGCCCGGTCCACTGTCAACAAAACTTCGCCACTGATCGGCGACATCAACATTGACCCCGCGCCAGCCAGAAGCGGTCAATGATTCATCAGTTGTGAGCATCTCCATCAACGGCGTGAACGCATCGCCCGCAAGGACCGATGACAGGTCCATCACCACATGGAACTCACTGGTGTCCGCAGCAATAAGCGCGTTACGTGCAGCGGCCCAACCGGTACTGGTCAATGGAGCATCAACGTGAAACTCTTCGATGCGACCTGGATGGGCTTTGGCGAGCTCGTGAACCACGACCCCAGCACCATCAACATTGCCCAGATCCAAAGCCACAATGACGGCATCTACTGGGGAATGGTCAAGCAACGCCTGGATACACGTGCGGGTGTCATCCGGCCAGCCATCAATGACGAGAGCAATTCCCAGAGTGCGGGTAGCAGTTGCGCCGCTGTTGTCGGGAAGCCCGCCCACATTTGGTACCGAATCAAAAGGAGGAGCTTGCGTCAACGTAAAACCGTCAGCGGTGTCGAGCACCATCCAGCCAGCCGAACGAATATCGGCACGCAGTTGATCAGACAACGCAAAGTCTTTATCGGCTCGCGCTTGTTGGCGCTGTTCAGCCAGCGCTACTACCTCAGCAGGTGCAGTCA
>JBAXSF010000010.1:0-17747 GCA_037130835.1 Actinomycetes bacterium | reverse complement strand
GCATGTTGGTGGCCATGCCTACTGCGATGCCCGTGGCACCGTTGACGAGAAGGTTGGGAAAGGCTGATGGCAAAACCACCGGTTCAGTTTCGCGGTCGTCATAGTTGGGCGCGAAGTCAACAACATCTTCGTCCAGAGAGCCGGTCATGAGCATCGCGGCTGGGGCGAGCCGGCATTCGGTGTAGCGCATTGCTGCAGGGCCGTCATCTAGGTTGCCGAAGTTGCCGTGTCCATCAACGAGGCGAACGCGCAGGGAAAACGATTGCGCCATGCGGACCAAGGCGTCATAGATAGCGCCGTCACCGTGGGGGTGCAACTTGCCCATGACATCGCCGACGACTCGAGAGCTCTTGACGTGGCCGCGATCAGGGTTCAGGCCCATGGCTGACATGCCATACAAAATGCGGCGCTGGACTGGCTTGAGGCCATCACGCGCATCGGGCAAGGCGCGGGAATAGATGACCGAGTAGGCGTATTCAAGGAACGAGTTCTGCATCTCGTCGGTGACGTCGATGTCGATGATGTGCTCATCGAAGGGGACCGGCGGTGCAGCGGCGGTTTTGCGGGCCATGCTCAGGTGCTCCTTGAGGTGTGTGGCAGGACCCAGCCGATGTGGTGACTAGGTCAACGTGCCCATCTTGGCGCACGCGAGCCACGGGCGGATGAGGGCGCGCGGCGATAACCTAAGGGTGTGAGCGATCCAACTCCCGCGGGAGCCCCTTACCCGCGACAGTGGGAAGCCGATGTCTTGTTGCGCGATGGTCGCGCAGCACACTTGCGCCCCATCACACCCGCCGATGCGGAAAAGATCGCCGACTTTCAATCAAGCTTGAGCCCGGAGAGCATTTATTTTCGTTATTTCACCTTGCGTGGTGACCTCACCCCCAAGGAACTCAAGCAACTGACCACGGTCGACCACGATCGACGAGTGGCCTTGGTCTTGACCCTGGGTCCACAGATCATCGGGGTAGGGCGCTACGAGGCAACCGGCGCGACCGAGGCCGAGATTGCCTTGACCGTGCGAGACAACCACCAAGCCCGTGGGGTGGGCTCGATCTTGTTAGAGCACCTGGCAGCAGCCGGACGCGAACGTGGCCTGCGCACCTTTGTTGGCACGGTGCTGTCGGAAAACTCGCGGATGCTGGATGTCTTCGCCGATGCCGGTTTCGAAGCCCAACAGCAGGTCGACGACGGCATGGTCAGCGTGAGCATTGATCTGGAACCCACTGAACAATCCCTGCGCGTGATGGAAGCGCGCGAACACCGTGCGGAAGCGGTATCTATTAAGCAACTGCTCTCACCGCAGTCAGTGATCTTGGTGGGAGTTTCGGTGCGCGAAGGCACCTTTGGCCACACCTTGCTTCGCAACATCTTGGATGCTGGATTTACCGGCGAACTCAGCGTGGTTCACCCCTCAGCCGAATCCATTGCCGGGGTAAAGGCGTACCCCTCGGTGCGCGATGTCCCCGGCTCTATTGACTTGGCCATCGTTGCTGTTCCTGCTGAACGAGTGCTCGATGTTGCGCGCGCCTGTAGTGAAAAGGACGCACGTGCCATCGTGGTGATTTCTTCCGGGTTTGCCGAAGCCGGCGAAGAAGGGCGCGAACTACAGCGTCAATTGGTCCAAGTCGCGCGCGGTCGAGGCATGCGCGTGGTGGGGCCGAACTGCTTAGGCATCATCAACACCGCCGGCGAGGTTCAACTCAATGCATCCCTAGCGCCGGCCATGCCACCGCGCGGTCGCATTGGCTTCTTTAGCCAATCCGGTGCTCTGGGAATTGCTTTGTTAGAAACCGTGCGACGACGCGGATTGGGAGTCTCCACCTTTGTTGGCGCGGGAAACCGTGCAGACGTGTCGGGCAACGACGTGTTGCAGTACTGGGAAGAAGACCCCGACACCGACGTGATTTTGCTGTACCTGGAATCCATCGGTAACCCACGCAAATTCACTCGTCTTGCACGCCGGATTTCGCGCCACACCCCGATCGTGGCTATGAAAACTGGCGGATCAATGCAAGCTCGACCCCTCGGCCATGCAGTGCGTCGCAGTTCGTTGCCTCCAGCCGCGCTTGAAGCATTGTTTACCCAATCAGGTGTGATTCAAACCGAAACCTTGAACCACCTCTTTGATGTCAGTCAGGTCTTGAGCTTTCAGCCATTGCCGCAGGGCTCAACGGTGGCCATTGTCGGAAACTCGGATGCCTTGGGGAGCTTGGCCGCCGATGCAGCACAAGCCCGTGGACTAGAAGTGCTTGATCAGTCGGTGTCGCTTGGCGCATCGGCAACGGCAGAGGACTTCGACGGTGCCCTTGCTGGGTTGCTTGATGACCCCGCGGTGGATTCGATCTTGGCCATCTTTGTGCCGCCGCTGAGTACCGCCGGTGAGGGCGCGGTTGAGGCCATTGCGCATGCTGGTGCTCGCTTGGTCAAGCCTGTCGTTGCGACGGTGGTGGGGGTTGGCCCGGACGGCGCATCGAGTGTGGAATTGCTCATGCGCCGCGACGATGCGGGTGTGCCCATGCAAGGTTCGGTACCAGCTTTCTTCTCCGTGGAAGAAGCAATCCGGGCCATCGCTGCCGTCACCGATTACTCGACTTGGCGGCACGAACCGGCAGGTCTGATGCCCGAGTTTGACAACCTGCGCATTCACGACGCTGGAGCAATGCTTGAGTCGATCATGGGGGATTCACTCACGCAGGTAGGCGATGAGCGGATCCTTGATGAGAATCAAACGGCGGGATTGCTGGGCTGCTATGGAATTGATTTGTGGCCTAGCGCTCAGGTCATGAGCGAAGATCAAGCCGTTGAGCTGTCGCAGACGTTGGGTTACCCCGTCGGATTGCGACTGAGCGATCCAGAGTTGGCCGGTCGAGCAGATCTGGGCACCCAACGGTTGAACTTAGAAAGCGATGCTGCCGTGCGGACGGCGTTTCGTCGCCTGCAAAACCGTTTTGGAGTGAAGGCCGATCGCATGACGTTGCAACGCATGGCTCAACCGGGCGTTGCTTGCGTGGTGGGTTCGATTGAGGATCCCTTGTTTGGTCCGGTCGTATCTTTTGGAATCTCGGGCGTTACCACTGAGTTGCTGGGCGATCGCGCCTATGCGATCCCACCACTGACCGATGTCGACGCCGCTCGCATCATTCGCGCGCCGCGCGCCGCTCCGTTGTTGCTGGGTGGATTTGGAGCCGGTGAGCAGGCCTTGGCCGACCTTGAGGAATTGATCTTGCGGGTCTCAGTCATGGTGGACGAGCACCCGGAAATCTCCGATGTGGTTCTCGATCCGGTATTGGTCAGCTCTAAGGGCCTGGCTGTCCTGGGCGCCAAAATGTCGGTCAAAGTGCCTCAGGCCAGGACCGAAAGCCCCGTTCGTCGGTTGACTGATTAGTCCTCCTGCTACTTTTCTGACTTCTGCGTAGTCTTAACGCAGGCCGCACTACTGACAGGATGATCGATGACCTCTATGACCGTGGAATCCATGCGCGAAGCCATTGAGCGCAGTGGGTATTACCCGTCGTTGGTCATAGACGCCCTTGATACTGCCCTTGCGGGTGAACCGGTCAACGCTTTTGTCGTGCAGCACGAAGCCACCTTCGATCACAGTGAACTTCGCCGCCACATCACCGTCTTGGTGTTGACTCCCACGCGACTTGTTGTTGGGCACACCGACGAACATCCGGTTGATGAAACAACCGACCGCCCTTATGCAACTGCGGGAACCGAAGCAGTACGGATCGAAAAGGTCAACTCCGTTGTTGTCGCACGCGTTGCCACTAATCCAGAAACCTATTCACCTGATCGTGGCGTAGCTGAAGTGATGCTGACCATTGGCTGGGGAGCGGTTAGCCGCATTGACCTCGAACCAGCTGCGTGCGGTGATCCGAACTGTGAGGCCGACCACGGTTACGCCGGCACGACATCGAATGATGACTTTTCGTTGCGCGTGAGCGAGGCGGCCGATGGCGCCGAGACAGTGGAACAGGTCCTGGCGTTTGCGCAGGCCTTAAGCAAGGCCACCGCGCACATTGAGCTGTAAACCCAGCGCAATGTTTGCGCAGGCCTTAAGCAAGGCCACCGCGCACATTGAGCTGTAGAACTGGCGGAATTATTCCGTCGTCTTTTTGGCCCCAAAGACAATGTCATCCCAGGAGGGAACCGACGCGCGTCCCTTGCGCTTAGGGGCGGCCGGTGGCCGCGGTGCCGGGGCATCAACCAGTTCCAGTTGTTCCTCGACCGGCTCAGCAACGTATTCAGCAGGGGCTTCGGCTAAGGCAACAGGGGATGGGGCGGGAGTTGGCTCCGCACTGAGTGCAGGCTCTGTTTCAGTGGCATCAATGAGCTGAGCAGGTGCGGCTTCGGGCTCGCGGTTTTCAGTTCGGGAATTGATCGGACGAACCGTGGCCAGCAAAGGCCGTCCACGGTCTCCACTGTCTGGCTCACTTGCATCTGGGTCAATAAGCCAATGCGCTTCAGCATCGTCGGCGATCAGTGACGAAGTCTTGGGGTCAAAGGCCCAGTGGCCTGCGCGTTGTTCGCGACCGATAACAAAGTTGGCTTCAACAATCCATCGACCATCTTCGCGACGCCAGGCTTGCCAATTAACTGAACTGCGTTCGACACCAAGCGGGGTGAGGCGTTCTGATACGGCGGCAACCAACGAGATGTCGTTGGCGAAGTCCCGGCGAAGTTCGGTGTCGAGTGCGAGGTAGATGATGTGTTCACGTTCGGCCAACATGGGAGTGGCAAATCGTTCCACACGTTCACGATCAAGACCGGACTCAACAATGACATCGTCAACCGATGCGCCAGCTCGAATGCGAGCCTGGATGTCGCGTGGGCGCATCGTCTCGTCCATGTCGATTTCCACCTGCCTGATCTTGTGTGCCAACGCGGCTGAGAGCCAAGGTCTAAAGTCCTGACTCGCGCGCCGCAGGTGTGAAACCTACCGCCCAGACCCCAACACGCGTAAGCGGAGGGGCTAATCTGCCTACCTACGGCGGCGTAACCTACGGTAGCGTAGGTTCATCAGATCACCGCACATCAGTGCATTGGCAGGAGGCTCACCATGACCGCAACGGCTAACTCAACGCCGGCTTCATTGACTTCGACCCCTCGCAATAACGCGATTGATGCCGAAGCTGCGGCCAGGTTCACTGACGTGGACATCTTGCGCGAGCTTGAGCCTTTGGTGGCAGGCGAAGTCAATCGCCACATCAGCATGCACAAGGACTGGAGGCCACACGAGTATGTGCCGTGGACTGACGGCGAAAACTTTGACGGCGTCCTGAATGGCAAGGCCTGGAGCAGTGAGCAGTCCTCGTTCCCCGACGAAGTGCGCACGGCATTAGTGGTCAACCTCTTGACCGAAGACAACCTGCCCAGCTACCACCACGAGATCGCCACCATCTTTCGTGGCGAAGGCGCCTGGGGAACATGGGTCCACCGTTGGACTGCTGAAGAAGGTCGCCACGCCGTAGCGATGCGCGACTACTTAATGGTGACCCGAAGCGTTGACCCTGATGAACTAGAAAAATCTCGAATGACCCACATGTCCACGGGCTTTAAAAACAGTCACGAAGACCAGTTGCTGCATGGTGTCGCCTATGTGGCTTTCCAGGAACTGGCTACCCGGGTGGCCCACCGCAACACCGGTCATCTGTCCAATGACGCAGTCTGCGATCAGCTGATGCAACGCATCGCTCTGGACGAGAACCTGCACATGCTCTTCTATCGCAATGTACTCTCGGGCGCCTTGGATTTGGCTCCTGACCAGGCGATGAGCGCCATTGTTGATGTGTTGACCAATTTCGAGATGCCAGGTGCGTCCATTGAAGGCTTTGGCCGCAAGTCAATTCAGATGGCGCTGGCCGGTGTGTATGACGCTCGTCAACACCTTGACGAAGTCATCCAGCCCATCTTGCGTCAGTGGAACATCTTTGAGCGCAATGACTTTGGTCCGGCCGGTGAAGCCAAGCGCGAAGAGTTGGCGGTGTTCTTGGCTGACCTAGAAACCCAGGCGTCGAAGTTTGAGCAAATGCGTGATGCTCGCCGTGCTCGCGTTGCTGCCAAGCAGTAGGCGGTTCTCGGTTCTCGGTGCCTAGTGTTCGGTGCCTAGTGTTCGGTGTCCGGTGTCCGATATTCGGTGCACTGCGGGACTAGTCGATGCGGCGAAGCTCGGATTGGTAGCGCTTGGCGTTTGCGACGTACAAGGCAACGCCGGCTTCAAAGGCTCCCGCTTCTACTGCGTTCTCACGCAGCTTGGCCGGGACTCCCAGGGCCATGGCAAAGGACGGAACCTCCATCCCATTGGGAACAAGTGCGCCAGCACCAACGAGGGCTCCACTGTGAACCACCACGTCATGTAAAACGATTGAGCCTGAGCCCACCAGGCTCTTGTCTTCGATGGTGCATCCCTCGAGGTGGGCGTTGTGGCCGATGACGCAATCAGCACCCACTGTGGTGGGCTTGGTGGCTGTTGCGTGGATGATCGTGCCGTCTTGGATCGAGGTGCGAGCCCCCACGGTGATCACCCCGTAGTCGCCACGCAGCACGGCACTCGGCCACACCGAGGCCTGCGGGCCAAGGGTGACGTGGCCGATGACCACCGCATCGGGGTGGACAAAGGCAGTGGGGTCAATATCTGGCACCCGATCGCCTAACGCGTAAACAGCCACAATTCCTCCCAAATAAGCCCCTGAAGGCGTCCTAATGTCCCATTATTCGCGGATAAAGCCACTCTCGGCGCGCCCCAGTGTGACGAATGGCCCCAGGTGCGACACAATCACCGCGCCGCACAAAGTTAAGCACCTAGAGGAGTTTTAGAACCAACAATGGCTACTGATTACGACGCACCACGCAAGACTGACGAGGAACTCAGCGCTGATTCGATTGAAGAGCTGAAGGCTCGTCGGGTAGATAAGTCCGCTTCGGCTGTCGACGTGGACGAAACCGATTTGGCTGAAAATCTTGAATTGCCCGGCGCCGACTTGTCGAACGAGGAGTTCTCGGTTCGCGTCGTGCCCAAGCAAGCTGATGAATTCACCTGCTCGCGTTGCTTCTTGGTTCACCACCGAAGCCAGCTCGAAAAGATGGTGAAGAATCAACCTGTGTGCAAGGAGTGTCTCGCGTGAGTGCAAGCCGATCCGGTTCTGCAGCGGTTAACGCTGTCACCGATCGGCTTGCCTCATTGTTTGAGGCAGTGGGTGGTGACCGCAATGCATTCACGCCCGCCGAAGTCATGGCCATGTGGCCCAAGGTTGTAGCCAGTCTGCGCACGCTCGTTGACATACCCGCTTCGGAAGCGGTGATTAAAGATGGCGCAACATCTCGTAAGGACCAAGCGCTCGTCGCGGCCTCCCGACTGCGAGATGTTGCCACCGGCATTGCACCCCGGCTGCCGATCAGGGACCGGTCGACCTTGGAAGACCACCTCAAGTTGCGCGATCCCGAACGGATGGCGCACGCCATCGTCAAGAACGCGGCTAACGCCACAGCTGTCGCAGGTTCCATTGGTGGATTCTTAGTGATCACCTCGCGCACTGGCCCTGGATTGATTTTGTCCATCCCGCTTCGGGTGGCCACGGAAACATTGGTTGTTGCCGCGATTGAATTGAAAATGATCGGCGAACTACATGAGATTTACGATCAGCCACTTGAGGGCAGCGCGACGCAACGCGGAACAACGGCCTTGAAGTTGTGGGCTTCGTATCGCGGACTGGACGTCACAGACACGGGTGGAATCTTTCAAACGGTTACCGAGATTGCGCGACGCCCAACGACGCGAAGGGCTGCAGCGTCGATCACGGGCAAAGCCTTAGGCGGTCGCGGATTGCGTTTGGGTGCCGGAGTGGTTGGCGCTATTGAGAATCATAAGTCCAGCATTGCATTGGGGGACCAAGTTCGAACTGAATTGCGTCGCACACGGTTAAGCGGACTGAACGTGAAAGTCGTCAAGCTGGATGAGGATCCGGTCTAAGTAGTCGTTTCAGCCCCGACGCTTACGGGCAATAGATCGGGCTTGGCGTTGAGCGACTAAACGCGCAGCGCCCACGGCTGCACCTACCGCAGCTCCCCAGAGCAAGACCACGGTTGCCGTTCCTCGGTCGTCTTCAACGCTTGGGGGTGTGCGACCAGTTGATGCAGTCCAGACGGCCGATGCAGCCTTGCGTGCAACGGAAGCGGCTAGTAAACCCAGTCCGAGCACGAGTATTTTTTCAAATGCATCAGAGTCGTCTATCTTGTCGGCCATGACTCCATCTTGCCTTATGGTCACAAGAGCCGATCAGCCCTGAAGGGCTCGGACCAGTTCCACTGGCTTTCGCGTGGAAATAAACCAATAGGGGGTGGGATCGTCGGGGTCGTTGAGGTCAAGGCGCACTGCGGTAGGAATCCAGCTGCGCAAGAGCATCCACGCGAGGGGATTGGCCCCCGGCCCGCGTAGTTCCAGGCTGGCATTTCGGTCCAGGGGAGTCAGGGTGTCAACGAAATGGAGGGCAATGTGGGCCCGGCCGGCATAGAGGAATCCATCGCGCACCTCGATGACGGGCGAAGATCGAACCAGCCCAATGACTACTAATACACCGGTAATGGTTCCGACAATCCAGCCGATCCGCGCATGGAATGGGACGGCGTAGGCCACTCCCAGGGACAAGGCAAAAACAGCGCCCACCAGCCAGATCCACCACGGAGCCCACAGGCGCTCCCGAAAGCTTTTCACTCGGTCAGCCTCTCACTCATTCCCAGCCGAGGGCAGATAGGGTCAAAAACGTGAGTGACCAACCGTTGACACCTGGCGAGCGCCATGCGGATGCCCCAGCTCCAGGCGAACCCGTTGTTTCGCACTATCACCTGTGTTTTGGCTGTGGAGTTGATCACCCAACGGGTTTGCACATGCAGATCACAGCCGGTGCGGGATTAACGGTGACGGCCGAGTTTGAGGTAGGTGTTGATCATCAAGGTGCACCTGGGTTAGCGCATGGTGGAATGCTGACGACAGCGATTGATGAAACCTTGAGCGCGATTAACTGGCTCTTGCGTAAGTCCGCGGTGACCGTGCAGTTGCAAACTGATTTCCGCCGGCCAGTACCCGTGGGGTCACGCGTGTTTATCGCGGCTGAATGTGTCGGAGTGGATGGGCGCAAGATCTTCACCGAAGCGGTGGGCAGACTCAACGCTCCTGACGGTCCCATCGCAGTCAAGGCCAAGGCGGTCTTTGTCGAAGTGCCATTGGAGCACTTCTTTTCCTACGGCAGACCTGAAGATTTAGAGCACGCATCAACCCGTGATGAAGTGCAAGAGCGAACGAAAGGGCTATCGGTTAATCCATGAGCGTTGAGGTGTTATTCACGTTGGTTGACCCGGACGCCCCGGTGCCCTCCTATGCGCATCCAGGTGATGCCGGTTTGGATTTGACGACGCGTCAGGCTTGCACTCTCGCACCAGGTGAGCGAGCCCTGTTGCCTACTGGAATTGCGATCGCCATGCCAGCCGGTTACGCAGCGTTTGTGCATCCACGTTCTGGACTTGCCGTTAAGCATGGAGTCTCGCTCGTCAACGCGCCGGGGACCATTGATGCCGGCTACCGCGGTGAGATTCAGGTCAGTGTGATCAACCTTGACCCGAGCAATCGTGTGGAGTTTGCCGTGGGTGATCGCATCGCTCAATTAGTGATCCAAAAGGTGGAACACGTGGAGCTGATTGCCGTTGACCAACTACCTGGTAGCGATCGAGGTGAAAAAGGCTTTGGCTCTTCAGGATCTTGATCAGGTAAAGGTTGGTCCCTGGGATAGCAACGATCCTGATCGATCAGAGCCACCCGCGGGGTGGACGGCTATTGATTTGGGTGCACTCATTGTGCATATCCCCAGCGATGTGGAATTGCGAATGGAAGTTCGCGAGGAAGATAACGCGGTCCTTGGTATCGAGATTGAAGGCAAGGACCTCGTCATGCAATTGATGGCCTATGCCGGACCGCGCAGTTCGGATATGTGGGACGCAGTGCGCGAGGAAATCGCGCAATCGATCGCCACAGAGGGTGGAACCTTTAGTGATCGGCAATATGGCATGCGAACGCATCTGATCGCAGTCCTCAAAGACGGCAGTAAGTCCATTAATGCTCGATTTATGGGCTATGACGGGCCGCGTTGGTTCGTGCGAGCGGTCATTTCAGGTGCTCGAGCCCATGACGACTCTGCCATCGGCCGCCTCCAGGAAATTGTCAATAACGTTGTCGTGGTCCGAGACGATCTAGCTCGCCCCATGCAAGAGCCCCTTGACCTTTCGTTGCCATCCGGGCCAGCGCAGGTACTGTGATGAGCGTGACCAGTAAGCCAAACCAAGCGCAGCCGTGGTGGCGTCGATGGGGCCGCACCACGGCCCAGTTGGACGACGAGTTGTTGCAAGACAGTGCTGGACGCCATGGAGCTACCCCCATTCAGGTGTGTGAACTCGGTCAGCGTTGCCATGTTCGCGGTGTTCTACAGAGCGTGACTTTGCGCCCACAAGCCGGCGTTCCTGCCGTTTCAGCTCAGCTGTACGACGGAACGGCAACGGTGACGTTGATTTGGCTGGGCCGACGACGCATTGTTGGTATTGATCCGGGCCGGGTGTTAAGTGCTCATGGCCGCGTGAACCAGCAGGCCGGCGAACTGGTCATGTTCAATCCTGAATACGAATTAGCGCAGCACCTCGATGACTGATTCGAGTGATAACCAGGAAAAGGCCTTCGACACAAGCTCCATCGTCGATGCTTTGGGTGGACCGCGTGGCCTCTTGGAGTCGACTATCCCTGGAGTGGTGTTCGCAACAGTTTTTGCCTTTACCAATCCCAATTACACGATTGCCTTGGCGTGCGCGCTCGGTGTAGCTGTGTTGATCCTGATCGTGGCTCTGGTGCAAAAGCGTTCAGTGCAACAAACCATTAGTGGGTTTATCGGAGTGGCGCTGACGGCTGGAATTGTTTTATTGACCGGTCGTGCGCGCGATTTCTTTTTGGTGGGGCTCTACCGCAATGCTTTCTGGCTGGCTGCTCATGCCATCACAGGGTTAGTGCGTTGGCCCTTGATTGCGCTGTTCCTCGGACCGTTTACTGGCGAAGGTGTGCAGTGGCGCAAGGACCCGGCTCGATTGCGGGCTTATCAGTGGTGCGGGTTGGTCTGGATTGCAGTGTTTGCCATTCGATTAGGTGTGCAGTTGCCCCTGTTTCGCAAGGACGAAGTCGTTGCTCTGGGACTGGTGGGGATCGTTCTCGGGTTGCCGCTGTTTTTGGCAGCGTGCGGGGCTACGTACCTGATTTTGCGTCGGGTGCCGATCACTCTGCGCTCCAGCGCTGAGGAAACCGATGATCCGCACGCTCCACCGATCACACCTGGTTAATCAGTGAGTGTGTGGCGACAAGATTTCCTGCAGGGGATTTTCAGATTCCGCACTGCAAATAAATAGCAATTCGTCGCCCACCTCGAGCGTGTCATCGCTAGAAGGCGTGATGACACGTCCACTGCGCAAGATCGTCACCAGCGTGCAATCAGGTGGCCAAGTCATTGCACCTACACGAGCTTGTGCAACGGGGGAGTCTGCGGGCAACGTCAGCTCCACCAAGTTGGCATTGCCCGCGCGAAGAGTGAACAGGCGCACAACATCTCCGACGGTAACTGCTTCTTCGACGAGGGCACTCAAAATGCGAGGCGTTGAAACTGCGATATCAACACCCCAGGATTCGTCGAACATCCATTCGTTGTCTGGGTGATTGACCCGCCCCACGACACGTGCCACACCGAATTCGGTTTTCGCGAGTAAGGAAACAACGAGGTTGGCCTTGTCATCGCCAGTGGCGGCGACAACTACTTGGCAGTCCTGAAGCTTTGCTTTCTCAAGTACAGCTAGTTCACACGCATCACCAAGGAGGAATTCCACGCCCTGCGCGAAGCCTTGTTGGGCGCTGGGGTCCTTATCGATGACCAAAATGGTGTGGCCGTTCTCAGCAAGTTCGGTGGCGATGGAGCAGCCGACCTGTCCCGCCCCGGCGATCGCGATTTTCATGCAGACTCCTGAGGTGCATCAGTCGCGATTGAACGGACCCGATCCAAGTCCGTGGCTAGCACGGCGGTATGAATGATGTCGTCTTCTTGGTAAATGCTTCCGCTGGAGGGGATGAAGCCCTCGCCGTAGCGATTAACCACCACGATGCGTGACCCGGTCTGGCGTTCAATCTGCGCAAAGGACGTGCCAATCCAGGTGGGCGCGAACGCCAATTCTGCGACAATCACGTTTCCACTGGGATCATGCCAATCGTCGGACGCGTGTTCGGGCAGGAGGCGACGTAAAATTTGATCAGATGTCCATCGCACGGTGGCCACCGTGGGAATACCAAGTCGGGAGTAGACCTCAGCGCGCCCGGGATCGTAGATGCGAGCCACGACGCGCTCAATCCCATACGTCTCGCGAGCCACGCGTGCAGCAATGATGTTGGAGTTGTCTCCGTTGCTCACCGCAGCGAAAGCACCAGCGCGCTCGATGCCTGCTTCGAGGAGGGTGTCGCGGTCAAAACCAACGCCGATGACCTTTTGTCCAGTGAAGTTATCGCCCAGCCGCTCAAGGGGCTTGGTGTCGCGGTCAATAACGGCAACAGTGTGGCCGGCGGAGGTGAGGGCGTGGGCCAAGGCGGTTCCGACTCGGCCACATCCCATGATGACTACGTGCACACCCATGACGCTACACGCACGCCTACCGACAAGCGGGGCTACCGGGCCGTAGTGTTGAGTCGTGGCAAATCTGACTGATGCCGGTAAGCGACTCTTGCTGGGCCGAGCCATGCGCTCGGAGAACCTGGCTGAGACCGAATTGCCCAAGAAGATCGCCTTGCCGGTCTTTGCCAGTGACGCCCTGTCCTCCAACGCCTACGCAACCCAGGAAATTTTATTGGTGTTGTCGTTGGGTGGGGCAGCGTTACTCAGTCAGTACACCCCGTGGATTGCTCTAGGCGTAGTGATCATCTATTTCGTCGTAGTGGCGTCGTATCGGCAGAATGTGCATGCCTATCCCAGTGGTGGTGGCGACTACGAAGTCGTGACGAAGAACTTGGGGGAGCGCGCTGGAATCGTCGTAGCGGGCGCCTTACTTGTTGACTACGTGATGACCGTTGCAGTCTCGATTGCTTCAGCAACACAAAACATTGCTTCGGCTGTTCCATCGGCGAACCGACACCTCGTGCTGATCTCAGTCATCTTGATTTTGATCGTTACCTTCATGAACCTTCGCGGCGTGCGGGAGAGTGGCATCGCTTTTGCTATTCCTACCTATGCGTTCATCGTGGCGATTTTTTCCATGGTGATCTATGCACTCATTCGCATTGGTGGAGGGGCAACCCTCGAAGCCGAAAGCGCTAACTGGCAGATCAAGCCCGAAGCCACCTTCGCTGGGCTGGCATTGGTGTTCTTGATGGCACGAGCTTTTTCCTCAGGAACCACAGCCCTGACCGGTGTTGAAGCGGTGAGTAATGGTGTCCCGGCGTTCAAGAAGCCCAAGTCAAAAAACGCAGCGACGACTTTGCTCCTCTTGGGTTTGATTTCCATGACGATGTTCGTCTCGATTACCTGGTTGGCCCTGTACACCAAGGTCAAGGTGGGCGAACGTTCCGCGGATCTGATCGGATTGCCCGAAGGTCAAGCGCAAAAGACCGTGATCGCGCAGGTAGCCAATGCGGTCTTCTCCAACTTCAAGCCAGGCGCACTCATCGTTTCGATTGTTACTGCCCTGATCTTGGTCCTAGCCGCGAATACTGCCTTCAATGGATTCCCTGTCTTGGGTTCGATCTTGGCGCGCGATGGATTTTTGCCACGTCAATTGCACACCCGTGGCGACCGCTTAGCTTTCAGTAACGGCATCGTGGTCTTGGCGGCCATGGCTGTTGTGCTGATCGTGGTGTTTAAGGCTGATGTATCCAAGCTGATCCAGCTCTACATCGTGGGTGTCTTTATCTCGTTTACGTTGAGTCAGTTGGGGATGATTCGACACTGGACGCGGTTGCTGAAAGCCGGAGTTAGCCCAGCAGAGCGTCTCAGCATGTTGCGCACGCGTGTGATCAACACCATCGGTTTCTTGTTGTGCGGAGCCGTCCTGATCATCGTGCTGATGACCAAGTTCACTCGCGGTGCTTGGATCGTTTGTTTGGCCATCCCGCTGTTGTATCTATTGATGCGCGGCATTCGCTCGCACTACGACCGGGTGGCCGCTGAAATCGCCCCAGGACCGGACGAGCGCGTGGAGCTTCCACCTCGCGTGTATGCCGTAGTGCTGGTGTCCAAGGTGCACCGACCGACCTTGCGCGCGATCGCTTACGCCCGAGCGACGAGGCCCTCAACATTGGAAGCGATCACGGTTGCCGTGGATCGCGATGAGACCAACAAGCTTGCGCAGGAGTGGGAGCGTCGCGAAATTCCGGTGCCGTTGAAGGTATTGGATTCGCCATATCGCGAAATCACTCGACCTGTCGTGGATTACATCCGCTCGTTGCAGCGCACATCCCCGCGCGATGTGGTCATTGTGTATGTCCCCGAGTATGTGGTGGGACGTTGGTGGGAGCAGCTTTTGCACAACCAGAGTGCACTTCGCCTGAAGGCCCGCCTGCTGTTTACCCCCGGTGTGATGTTGGTCAGCGTTCCTTGGCAGCTGCTGTCGAGTAAGGGGATTGAGGATCGCCCGGAGTCTGAGGCACCCGGATCAGTCCGTCGCGGTCAACCGGACCCCGAGGTCGCTGAGGCCTTCGTTGATAATGAGATATCAAAAACACCCCCTTCCACTGATCGGACCCCATGACTTCCCTGATTGGCCAGCGTTATGAAGTCGAAGTCGGATCCGTGGCCCATGGGGGATTTTGCGTTGCTCGTCACGACGGGCGCGCCATCTTCGTCCGGCACAGCCTGCCCGGTGAGCGAGTGGTTGTTGAGATCACCGACGGTAAAGAAGATTCGCGCTACTTGCGTGCTGATGCCGTTGAGATTGTGACGCCATCACCAGAGCGCGTTGATTCGCAATGTGCAGTCTCGGGTCCTGGTGGCTGTGGTGGGTGCGATTGGCAGCATGTGTCGTTAAAGGGGCAGCGTGAACTCAAAGCAGCAGTTGTTGCTGAGCAGCTCAAGCGGCTAGCGGGTATTGACCGCGAGATTGTGGTGCAAGAAGTCCCCGGAGTGGCCGGACAACCTGAAGGTTTGCATTGGCGAACGCGTATGCGATTCGCGATTGATGAGCAGGGGCACGCAGGATTGCGCCGATCACGTTCACACGATGTCGTGGCCTTGCAGGACTGCGCGATTGCGCACCCGCGCGTTCTCGAGGCGGAAGTCTTTGGCGCGACGTGGCCAGGAGCTGAGTCCGTGATGGTGGCCGCACCGGTGGGCCCCACGGTAGAAACCAACGAAACGTCGGTGTTAGTCGAGTACCGCGATGGCACGAAGCACCAGGCCTTGGGGCCGGCGACGTTGGTCAATGATGCAGTGGGCCGATTGTGGCGCTCGCGCGTTGATGGTTTTTGGCAAGTTCATCCCTCCGCCCCCGCTGTATTGGTTGACGCGGTGATCACCGCAGCGCAGCCACGGCTCAGCGATGTGGTGTGGGACCTGTACGCAGGAGTGGGGCTGTTTGCTGGAGCCTTAGCACCGTTAGTCAGTGATGTTGTTGCAGTGGAATCGGAGGCGGCATCGTGTCGCGATGGGGAGCGCAACCTCAAGGACTTGAAGACGGTCAAGGTCGTGCATGAGCGGGTGGATAAGTGGCTGCGCCAGCAGGCTGACCCGCAGCAGCTCGATGCGCCTGACATCGTTGTGCTCGATCCGCCACGTAAGGGAGCTGGAGCATCCATCGTGGGGATGATTTGTGGCGTGAGGCCACGAGTGGTGGTCTACGTGGCCTGTGATCCGGCGGCCCTGGCTCGCGATGTTGCACTCTTTGCGGCACAAGGATATGAACTCGGCGAGTTAACGGCCTATGACCTGTTTCCCATGACTCATCATGTCGAGTGCGTCGCAGTTTTCACGCTCTCCTGAGCCGGCTCAACGCGTGCTCAGACCAGGTCGCACCGGCCATGTCTTGGCCATATTGCCACGGGTAGGCTTAGTCGTTGTTGATGTATGTCGATAGTTCCCATGCGCCGGAGGCGAACAGATGTCGGTAAATAGTTTCAATGCTCGCACTTCTTTGACTGTGGGCGATGAATCTGTCGATTACTTCTCACTCAAGGCGGTGGAGGGTGCAGAGCGCCTGCCGTACAGCCTCAAGGTGCTCCTGGAAAACATGTTGCGCACCGAAGACGGCGCAAATGTCACCGCCGATCACGTGCGTGCGTTGGCATCCTGGGACCCGACCTCTGAGCCCGACACTGAAATTCAGTTCAGTCCCGCCCGCGTGATCATGCAGGACTTCACCGGCGTCCCCTGCGTGGTGGATCTGGCGACGATGCGCGAGGCAGTGCGTGATCTGGGCGGCGATGAGTCCAAGGTCAACCCGCTGGCTCCTGCCGAATTGGTCATCGACCACTCCGTGATCGCGGACCACTTCGGAACTGCGGAGGCCTTCGGTCTCAATGTTGCCCTGGAGTACGAGCGCAACCAAGAGCGTTACCAATTCCTGCGCTGGGGCCAGGGCGCATTCGACGAATTCAAGGTCGTGCCACCTGGCACGGGCATCGTTCACCAAGTCAACATTGAATACTTGGCTCGCGTGGTGATGGTGCGCAACGGCCAGGCCTACCCCGACACGGTCGTGGGAACCGACTCACACACCACGATGGTCAATGGCTTGGGTGTTCTTGGTTGGGGCGTTGGTGGAATTGAAGCCGAAGCCGCGATGCTGGGGCAGCCGGTGTCAATGTTGATCCCACGCGTTGTTGGTTTCAAGCTCTTCGGTGAACTTCCTGCCGGTGCCACCGCCACTGACCTCGTCCTGACGATCACGGAAATGCTGCGCACACATGGTGTCGTCGGCAAATTCGTCGAGTTCTACGGTCAAGGTGTGGGAGCGGTGCCGCTGGCCAACCGCGCGACGATCGGCAACATGAGCCCTGAGTTTGGCTCCACGTGCGCAATCTTCCCCATTGATGACGAGACCACTGCATACCTGCGCTTGACCGGTCGCCCTGAGCAGCAGATCGCTTTAGTCGAGGCCTATGCCAAGGCTCAGGGCCTGTGGCATGACGCGGCACACGAACCTGTGTACTCCGAATACCTCGAACTCGACCTGTCGACCATCGTGCCTTCGATTGCTGGTCCTAAGCGGCCGCAAGACCGCGTCATCTTGGCTCAGTCCAAGGACAAGTTTGCTCAAGCGTTGGAGACCTACACGTCGGATCCGGCTCGAACAATCTCAGTCAACTACGCGGATCAAACCTTTGACCTGCGCAGTGGGTCAGTGGTCATTGCTTCCATCACTTCCTGCACTAATACCTCGAACCCGTCGGTGATGTTGGGTGCTGCTCTGTTGGCCAAAAGGGCGGTTGAAGCGGGATTGACCAGCAAGCCGTGGGTCAAGACCACGTTGGCGCCTGGGTCAAAGGTGGTGACGGACTACTACGAGCGATCCGGCTTGCAGCCCTACATGAACAAACTCGGCTTTGACTTGGTCGGCTACGGCTGCGTGACCTGCATTGGAAACAGTGGACCATTGCCCGAACCGATTTCCGCAGCGATCAACGAAGCTGACCTTGCTGCTGTTTCCGTGTTATCGGGTAACCGCAACTTCGAAGGCCGCATCAACCCTGA
>JBAXSF010000001.1:0-30261 GCA_037130835.1 Actinomycetes bacterium | reverse complement strand
GCCCTTTGGTGGACCTCCCGGATACGGCGGACCTCCCAGCTTTGGCTACGGAGCAGGTCAGCCACCGAACAACTATTTGGTCTGGGCGATCTTGACCACGATTCTTTGTTGTCTTCCACTAGGCGTGGTCTCCATCGTGTTTTCTACGCAGGTCAATTCCAAGTGGGCCATGGGAGACGCGCAAGGCGCACTCAAGGCCTCAAGCAATGCGCGTAATTTCGCTATAGCCAGTGCAGTTGCTGCTGTGGTGCTTGGTGTTGTCTGGCTCTTCTTCGCCGTTTTGGTCGGAGTTTCGGACAGTGCTAGTTCGTCAACTACGAGCCTGTAGGTCCCATCTTGTGACCATGAACATTACGCACAGCGCCATCCAGCGGGTGAGCACGCACCGCTACAGCGGGCCGGCGGTTGTCGGTGTGGGAGCGGTTGCCCTGATGGCGTGTATTGCCATTCGCGATCCACAAACCGATGGTGCTTATCCGTTATGCATCTTCCGCTCGATAACCGGCCTTGATTGCCCTGGGTGCGGTTCGCTTCGTGCGTTGCATGCGCTCACCGGAGGCGACGTATGGGCAGCGATGGATCAGAACGTGTTGTTGGTTGCCGTCTTGCCCTTTTTAGCGTGGCGCTGGGTGGCGTGGGTGCGCTCGAGTGCGCGTGAATCCATCACTCGTCCACGGCTGACCGCGGCAACGTGGATCTATGTGTTCTTAGGGCTTGTCGTGGCTTTTTGGGTCGTGCGCAACATCCCTGGGGTCCCATTTATTGGATCGGGAATCGGCTAACCCCACGTCCGTTAGGCAACACACCCTGAACCAGCAGGTCAGCCCCAATGGCTCTACGCTCAAACCAGACAATTCCTTCCGATCAGGCGTAGAGGAGTGACCGTGAGCGTGCTCAACGAGATCATCGCGGATGTCCGCGTTGACCTTGCCGCTCGCCAAGCAGAAATCTCGATCGACCAACTCAAAGCAGCCGCCGCCAAGCAAGCCCCGGCCATCGATGGCTATGCAGCACTGTCGTCGGATGGAGTCACGGTCATCGCCGAGGTCAAGCGAAAGTCGCCGAGCAAGGGCGAGTTGGCGCAGATTGCCGATCCAGCCACGCTTGCTGCTCACTATGAAGCCGGTGGCGCTCACTGCATCAGCGTGTTAACCGAGCAACGTCGATTCGGTGGCTCCTTGGCTGATTTAAGCGCGGTGCGGGCTGCAGTAGATATTCCCATCCTTCGCAAGGACTTCATTGTCACCAGTTACCAACTGTGGGAAGCCCGAGCGGCCGGCGCTGATCTGGTCTTGCTCATCGTTGCTGCCCTTGACCAAAATGCGTTGGTCGCGCTCATCGAGCGGGCTGAATCCTTTGGTCTTTCGCCTCTCGTTTAGGTGCACGATGGCGATGAAGTCAAACGAGCCGTCGACGCAGGCGCACGCATTATCGGCGTGAATGCTCGTGACCTGCGCACGCTCGAGGTTGATCGTGGAACGTTTGCGCGCGTTGCCCCTTCCATTCCAGCCGGAGTTCTGAGCATTGCCGAATCTGGAATTCGCGGTCCGCACGATTTGATTGCCTATGCCAATGCTGGTGCCGATGTGGTGTTGGTGGGAGAGTCTCTGGTTACCGCTGACGATCCGCGCGAAGCAGTAGCTGACCTGGTCACTGCTGGTGCGCACCCGGCTATCAAACATGGACGTGCTGCGAGATGACAAACACCACTCCCGACGAGCTGGGTCACTTTGGGCCTTACGGTGGTCGCTTTGTCCCGGAAGCATTGATTTCTGCGCTCGATGAGCTTCATGCTGCCTATCAAGCAGCCAAGGTGGATCCGGAGTTCCAAACCCGTTTCCAAAATCTTCAGTCCACTTACACGGGACGCCCTAGTCCGCTCACTGATGCAACACGCTTTTCGGCCCATGCCGGTGGTGCGCGCATCTTGCTCAAGCGCGAAGACCTCAATCACACCGGTTCGCACAAGATCAATAATGTGCTCGGTCAGGCCCTGTTGACTCAACGCATGGGCAAGACGCGCGTTATTGCTGAAACGGGTGCTGGTCAGCACGGTGTGGCCACCGCAACAGCGGCTGCTTTGTTGGGCCTGGAGTGTGTGGTCTACATGGGGGAAGAAGACACTCGTCGTCAAGCCCTCAATGTGGCGCGAATGAAGCTGTTGGGTGCCGAAGTCATTCCCGTCACCACGGGTAGCAAAACGTTGAAGGATGCCATCAACGAAGCCATGCGTGACTGGGTCACCAATGTCGACGACACTCACTACCTCTTAGGCACCGTCGCCGGCCCGCATCCCTTCCCTGTGATGGTGCGTGACTTCCACCGTTGCATCGGATTGGAAGCGCGCCAACAAGTCCTGGACCTAACCGGGAAGCTGCCTACCGCCGTTGTTGCGTGTGTGGGCGGGGGTTCCAACGCGATTGGCATCTTTCATCCATTCCTGGACGACGAAGACGTGCAGCTCCACGGCTATGAAGCCGGCGGCGATGGAGTCGAGACGGGTCGACATGCAGCGACGATCACCGGTGGAGCTCCAGGGGTTCTGCATGGTGCTCGTTCGTACCTCTTGCAAGACGATGAAGGTCAAACGATTGAGTCCCACTCCATTTCGGCGGGCTTGGACTATCCGGGCGTAGGGCCGGAACACTCTTACCTCAATGACATTGGTCGAGCGCAGTATCACCCCATCACCGATGCTCAAGCCATGCAGGCATTTTCTTGGCTGTGCCGCACCGAAGGAATCATCCCCGCTATCGAGTCCGCACACGCCCTGGCCGGGGCTTGCCTGTTGGGCCAGGAGCTCGGTCCTGACGCAGTGATCTTGATCAACCTGTCCGGTCGTGGCGACAAGGACGTTGATACGGCTGCTGCATGGTTCGGATTGCACGGTGATGGACAGTCATGAGTTCGCTGCGCTCATCTTTTGAAGCTGCTCGTGCCCGGGACTCCGCTTTGCTAGTGGGGTATCTGCCGGCTGGTTTTCCCAGCGTTGATGGGTGCATTGCGGCGGCTGTTGCCATGGTCGAGGCCGGTGTGGACGTTGTCGAGATCGGCTTGCCGTACTCCGATCCCGTCATGGACGGTCCAGTTATTCAAGAAGCCGTTGAACATGCGCTGCAAGCAGGTGTGCGCATTGCTGATGTGTTTGCCACGGTCGCCGCAGTTGCCAAGACGGGTGCCCCAACGTTGGTGATGACCTATTGGAACCCTGTTGAGCGCTATGGCGTAGAGCGATTCGCTCAGGACTTGGCTGCAGCTGGCGGTGCCGGGGTGATCACTCCTGACTTGACTCCCGAAGAATCCGCAGCCTGGACCGCGGCCGCGCAGGCTGCTGGTCTTGAAACTGTCTTTCTTGTCGCCCCGTCATCGCCAGTGGAGCGTATTGACAAGGTGGCCGAAGTCACCACGGGTTTCATTTACGCTGCGTCAACCATGGGCGTTACCGGAGCTCGCGCTTCCGTGGGCGTCAAGGCTCACGAACTGGTAGAGCGCATTCGTGCCCGATCGACCTCACCGGTCGCTGTGGGGCTAGGGGTGTCCGCCCCTGATCAAGCGCGGGAAGTGGCCGCCTACGCCGATGGGGTGATTGTTGGGTCGGCGTTCATTCGCTTGCTCATTGATGCCGAGAGTGAAGCCGCCGGAACCCAGGCGGTCGCCGATTTGGCGGGACAATTGGCCGCTGCAACGCACCAACCTCGGTAGGGAACGCGTGGAGGGATGGCATCGTCCAACCCTGCGTGAGAGGCTAGCCAGCACAGGAGGGTCGTTGTGAGTCAGACGTACACGCTCAAGGGCGCCTTGCCGCACGTGCATGATCATGGGGCTGCCGCGGGAACTGCCTTGCGGATCTCGCTTGGCATCGTGCTCTTGATCGCCGGTGGATTAAAGATCACCGACCTTGGGCAGTCAGCAGTTGCCGTCAAGGCGTATCGCCTCTTTCCGCAACCGATTCAAGCCGAAGTGGTGGGGTATGCACTTCCGCCACTGGAAATCCTGATCGGCGTGCTGTTGATCGTGGGCCTGTTCACTCGGGTAGCTGCTAGCGCGGCCGCACTATTGATGGTCGTCTTTATCGTGGGAATCATTTCGGTGTGGGCCCGAGGATTAAGCATCGAGTGTGGGTGTTTCAACGCAGGAGGAGCATCCGCTAGCCCGATCAATCAGTATGAATATGCCCGAGAGATTTTCCGAGATCTCGTTTTACTGGGCATGGCGATATGGCTTATGGTGTGGCCACGCACTCTGTGGGCACTAGATTCCATTGCTAGGCCACACCTGCACAAGGTGTACGAACTCATGCAAGACGACGAGGAATAGGGAGAACGGCAATGGGTAAGGGCGATAAGGAAGCACGCACGGAAGCTCAGGCACGACTGGCTGCGGAACGTGCAGCTCAAAAAGCTGCCGATCGTCGTCGGTCCTTGATCTTTGGCGGGGCGACCATTGCCATCGTGGTTGTCTTGGGCATCTTGGTTGCAGTCTCAGTCAGCAAGCAAAGCAAGAGTGCCTCTGACGTTGGTCCGCTGCCTAAGGGTGCGAATGAATCCACCTATGGCATCGAAATTGGTGCTGGCGCCATCAATGGCGGCGGCGACACTGAATTCAATGTCAAGGCAGCCGGAGCAAAGACTCCCGTGCTCGACTTTTACGAAGACTTCCAGTGTCCGGCCTGCAAGACCTTCGAAGATGCCACGTCAGCGGGCGTCAACAAGCTGTTGAGTCAAGGAAAAGCTAAGGCTGTTTATCACCCTTTGGCCTTCCTGGATCGCAATTTGAATAACGACGCATCGCTGCGCTCAGCCAATGCGTCAGCGTGTGCTGCTGATGAGGGTAAATTCCTCATCTTCCACGACATCGTGTACACCAACCAGCCGAAAAAAGAGGGCACCGGATACACCGACCAGCAACTCTTGCAGTTCGGCGTAGATGCGGGGATTACTTCCAAAGATTTCCAAACCTGTGTGGTGGGATTGAAGTACCAAAAGTGGGTGCAAAACGGAGTAGAGCGTGAAGCACAGAACCGTCCGGTTACGGCCACTCCCACGCTGTACATCAATGGTAAGGAACTCGAGCGTCCCATTACAAACGAGTCCATTGCGGCAGCTATCGCCAAGGCATCTAAGTAATTCCTATCTGGGGTAGTGAGGATTTAGCGTGAGCCAACCAGGTCACCTGCTGACTTTCCTTCCTAGCCCTTCGCAGGGAGTGTGGAACCTTGGATTCTTTCCGGTTCGAGGTTATGCCTTAGCGATTATCGCTGGAATTTTCGCGGCCATCATCATTGGCAATCGACGATACGTTGCGCGCGGTGGTCAGTCAGGAGTAATTGCTGACCTAGCGATTTGGGCTGTTCCATTTGGCATCGTTGGGGGTCGGATCTACCACGTCCTGACATCGTGGGGAACGTACTTTGGACCAGACGGCGATCCAGGTCGTGCCATCAAAGTATGGGAGGGCGGTCTTGGAATCTGGGGTGCTGTCCTTTTCGGTTCGGTGGGAGTGTGGATTGGAGCTCGTAGGAAAGGTTTGATCCTTCCGCCAATCGCTGATGCCGTTGCCCCTGGTTTAGCTGTTGCCCAGGCGATCGGGCGTTGGGGCAATTGGTTTAACCAAGAGTTATTCGGGCGGCCCACAACGTTGCCCTGGGGGCTAGAAATTGATGCTGAGTTTCGACCCAATGGCTACACCGATTTTGCGACCTTTCATCCAACGTTTTTGTACGAATGCTTATGGTGTTTAGCAGCCGCTGCGGTCGTGGTGTGGGCGGATCGTCGATTCCGGCTAGGTCACGGGCGAGTTTTTGCGCTGTATATCGCGATTTATTGCCTGGGGCGTGGCGCAATCGAGAGTTTGCGCATTGACGCATCACCGGAATTGCTGGGATTGCGGTGGAATGAATGGGTCGCGATGTTCGTCGGGATTGCCGCCTTGCTTTATGTCGTGCTTGTGGGACGATTAAGGCCCGGCCGCGAGGAATCCTTAGAGCGCGTGAGAGTTGAGGGCGAGTTGACACATGAATGACGACCTCATTGCGCGCAACGTTGAAATCCAGCATGATCATCGCAACGTGTCTGGGGGATGGCTGCGTCCGGCCGTCTTCGGCGCGATGGATGGTTTGGTTTCTAATGCTGCACTAATGGCCGGTGTTGCCGGTGGGGGAGCGCCACGCTCAACGATTGTTTTGGCCGGGCTGGCCGGGCTGGCAGCAGGAGCCTTCTCTATGGCGGCCGGTGAATACGTTTCGGTGAAGTCACAAGTCGAATCTGCGCTGGCCGAAATTGAGTCAGAGCGCCTGGAATTGCTCCATCGCCCGGAGGCTGAGCTTGCTGAGTTGATCGAGTCCTACGTGTCGCGAGGGGTACCACGGCCCTTGGCTACCGAATTTGCCACCGCCATTAGCGCTGACTTTGAGGTAGCACTAGATATTCACACTCGCGATGAAATTGGCATCAACCCCAACGATTTGCCCTCGGCATGGGTGGCAGCTTCTTCCTCATTTGGCTCGTTTGCCGTGGGTGCGATCATTCCGCTGCTGCCGTACCTGCTGGGCCTCACCTCAAGTGTTTTGGCTCTGTCCCAGGTATTGGCCGTCGTGGCGTTGTTCGCCTGTGGAGCCGCGGTTTCCCGCGTCACCACGCGTAGTTGGTGGTACAGCGGGCTCAGGCAAGCCAGCATCGGCGTGGCCGCAGGCCTGGTGACCTATTTCTTGGGCAGTTTGGTGGGTTCTGGGATCGGGTAGACCCCGGGCTAGGCCGTGGTAGATTGGGATCCTGCTTCGGGCCAGCGTCGTCCCTTCGCTCCCTTTGGAGTACCACGACGAGAGGCCATTATGGTTTCGCCTTTTCCTTCCCCGCAGGGGCTCTATACCGGCACTGACGAGCATGATGCTTGCGGTGTCGGCCTAGTAGCCAATCTCAGCGGTGAAGCCACGCGCGCCATCGTTGAGCAAGCCATCACCGTTTTGGTCAACCTTGACCACCGTGGTGCCAGCGGATCAGACCCCGATTCGGGCGACGGCGCGGGCATCTTGATTCAGGTTCCCGATGAGTTTTTGCGGGCCGTTGTCACCTTTGATTTGCCTGCTGCCGGCAGCTACGCGGTGGGTATAGCCTTTTTCGAAAACGATGATGCCCAGCAAGAATCAGGAAAAGCCGCGATTGCTCGAGTCGCTGAGCAAGAAGGCCTCCAGGTTCTGGGCTGGCGTGAGGTTCCGGTTACCGAAGGACTGGTGGGTGCCGCTGCCGCTGCTTCCCAACCACGCTTTTCGCAGTTGTTCGTTGCTGATGCACAAGGTGGCCGCAGTGGCATTGAGCTCGATCGCTTGGCCTTTTGCTTGCGCAAGCGCGCTGAGCGTGAAGTTGGGGTCTACTTCGCGAGCTTGTCGGCCCGCACGGTGGTCTACAAGGGAATGTTGACCACCTCTCAACTCGAACCATTCTTCCCCGACCTGTCCGATTCACGCATGAAGTCGGCATTGGGTCTGGTGCACTCGCGCTTTTCGACCAACACCTTCCCCTCGTGGCCGTTGGCTCACCCGTACCGCCTGATCGCGCACAACGGTGAAATCAATACGGTAAACGGCAACCGCAACTGGATGCGCGCTCGCGAAGCCAACCTGCGCAGTGACGTAATCCCGGGCGACTTGTCCCGACTCTTTCCCATCTGTACCGATGGTGGCTCGGATTCTGCATCCTTTGACGAAGTCTTGGAACTTCTGCACTTGGGCGGACGTTCGCTCCCGCATTCGGTGTTGATGATGATTCCGGAAGCCTGGGAAAACCACGCCACGATGGATGCTGGTCGCCGAGCGTTCTATCAGTACAACGCTTCAATGATGGAGCCGTGGGATGGGCCGGCCAACGTCGCGTTCACCGATGGATCAGTTATCGGCGCGGTCCTTGACCGCAATGGCCTGCGCCCTGGTCGCTTCTGGGTTACCGACGATGGGCTCGTGGTCTTGGCCAGTGAAGCCGGAGTGCTTTCTATTGATCCAGCCCGCGTTGTTCGCAAGGGACGTTTGCAGCCCGGACGTATGTTCTTGGTTGACACCGTTGAGCACCGCATCGTCGAAGACGATGAGATTAAGTCGTCGTTGGCTAGCGAGCTGCCGTATCAAGATTGGTTGCACGCCGGTCATCTCAAACTCGAAGACCTTCCTGATCGTGAGCACATCGTGTACACCCACGAGTCGGTGTCGCGCCGGCAGCAAATGTTTGGGTACACCGACGAGGAATTGCGCGTCATCCTCACGCCGATGGCGCTAACCGGTGGTGAGCCCTTGGGATCGATGGGAACGGACACCCCGATTGCTGCGCTTTCTGAGCGTCCTCGACTGCTCTTTGATTACTTCAGTCAGCTCTTTGCTCAGGTGACCAACCCGCCGTTGGATGCCATCCGTGAAGAGCTGGTGACTGCACTGGGAAGTCAGCTGGGGCCTGAGGGCAACCTCCTTGAGGCTTCTGCTTCGTCATGCCGTCGCATCATCTTGCCGTTCCCCGTGATCAACAACGATGAAGTGGCCAAGATTTTGCACGTCAACAAGGACGGTAACTTGCCCGGTTTTGCTGCCACGCGCATTAATGGTCTCTACCGCGTTGATGGTGGGGGACCGGCCCTTGCTGATCGCTTGGATGAAATTTGTTCGGAGGTTAGCCAGTCCATTGCAGAGGGTGTGCGCTTCATCGTCTTGTCGGATCGTGATTCAGATCGCGAACTCGCACCGATTCCTTCTTTGCTTCTGACGGCAGCGGTCCACCATCACTTGGTTCGCGAAAAGACTCGAACGCAGATTGGGCTCGTAGTCGAAGCCGGAGACATTCGCGAAGTGCACCACGTTGCCTTGCTCGTTGGGTATGGCGCTGCTGTTGTGAACCCCTACCTCGCGATGGAGACGGTTGAGGACCTTGCGCGCCGAGGCGTGATTGACATTGATCCTGAGAAGGCCGTGGCGAACCTGGTTAAGTCTTTGGGCAAGGGATTGCTCAAGGTCATGTCCAAGATGGGCATTTCCACGGTTGCCTCCTACCGAGGCGCTCAGGTTTTTGAATGCATCGGCCTGTCGCAAGAGGTCATCAATCGCTACTTCGTTGGCACTACCAGCAAGTTGGGCGGGGTAGGCCTTGATGTCATTGCAGAAGAGGTCGAAAAGCGCCATTCGGTAGCGCATCCACGCAGTGGAATCCAACCAGCCCACCGCACCCTCAACGTGGGTGGCGAATACCAGTGGCGTCGTGAGGGCGAACCGCACCTTTTTGATCCAGAAACTGTCTTTCGTCTTCAGCACGCCACGCGTGCGCGTCGTTATGACATCTTCAAGGAGTACACGAACAAGGTCAATGACCAGTCCGAGCGTTTGATGACGTTACGCGGACTCTTTCACCTTCGCACCGGCGATCGACCCGCTATCTCCATTGATGACGTCGAGCCAGTTTCGGAAATTGTGAAGCGTTTTTCTACTGGCGCGATGTCCTACGGATCCATTTCGCAAGAAGCTCACGAAACTCTTGCGGTCGCAATGAACCGCCTCGGTGGAAAGTCCAACACCGGTGAAGGCGGGGAAGACCCTGAGCGTTACCAACCCTTGCCCGGCGGAGACAGCAAGCGTTCGGCGATCAAGCAGGTGGCTTCTGGTCGATTTGGTGTCACCAGTGAGTACTTGGTCAATGCTGATGACATTCAGATCAAGATGGCCCAAGGTGCCAAGCCTGGCGAGGGCGGCCAACTGCCTGGCCACAAGGTGTACCCATGGGTGGCGAAGACGCGTCACTCCACACCTGGCGTGGGATTGATTTCGCCGCCGCCGCACCACGACATTTACTCCATCGAAGACTTAGCTCAGTTGATCCACGACCTCAAGAATGCAAACCCGCAAGCTCGCATTCACGTCAAGCTTGTGGCTGAAGTCGGCGTGGGAACCGTTGCAGCTGGTGTAGCCAAGGCGCACTCAGATGTGATCTTGATCAGTGGCCACGACGGCGGCACCGGTGCTTCGCCACTGACGTCGCTCAAGCATGCCGGGGCACCGTGGGAGCTGGGCTTGGCGGAAACGCAACAAACCCTGCTGCTCAATGGTTTGCGCGACCGCGTAGTCGTCCAAGCTGACGGCCAATTGAAGACCGGCCGCGACGTTGTCATTGCCGCGCTGCTGGGTGCTGAGGAATTTGGTTTTGCTTCCGCCCCGCTGGTAGTGATGGGTTGCGTCATGATGCGGGTATGCCACTTGGACACCTGTCCCGTTGGTGTCGCGACGCAGAACCCAGTATTGCGCGAGCGCTTTACCGGTCGTCCGGAATTCGTCCAGACCTTTTTTGAATACATTGCCGAGGAAGTGCGTGAGATCCTTGCCGAGCTGGGATTGCGCAGTGTTGATGAAGCCGTTGGCCAGGCCGAATTAATTGATGCCCTCGATGCGGTTCAGTACTGGAAGGCAGCAGGGCTTGACCTGGAGCCGATCTTGCATGTTCCCTCTCTTCCCGAAGGCGCCTCTCGACACCATGCAGTTGATCAAGACCATGGCTTGGACAAGGCTCTCGACAACCAGTTGATTGCGCTGTCGGCTCCAGCTCTTGAGTATGCAGAGCCGGTTATTGCGCAGATTCCCGTGCGTAACGTCAACCGAACTGTCGGCACCATGCTGGGCTACGAAGTTACCAAGCGCTATGGCGGCGCCGGCTTGCCTGATGGCACGATCGATATCACCTTGAATGGTTCCGCGGGCCAGTCCTTCGGCGCGTTTGTTCCACGAGGAATCACGTTGCGCCTGCTCGGGGATGCCAATGACTATTTGGGTAAGGGTTTGTCCGGCGGGCGCCTGATCGTGCGCCCTGACGAAAATGCTTCGTTTGATGCAGCCACCAACGTGATTGCCGGCAACGTCGTGGCGTATGGCGCCACTTCGGGCGAAATCTTCTTACGCGGTCTTGCCGGCGAGCGCTTTTGTGTTCGCAACTCCGGTGTCACGGCAGTCGTCGAAGGCGTGGGGGACCATGCTTGTGAATACATGACGGGTGGTCGCGTCATTGTTCTCGGACCGACCGGACGCAATGTCGCTGCTGGAATGTCGGGTGGCGTCACCTACATTCTCGACCTGGATTCCAGGGTGGTGAATGCTGAGATGGTGGATGTGGAAACTTTGGACGAAACCGATGCAGCCTTTGTCCTCAGTAGTGTTCGTCGCCACTTTGAATTTACTCAATCCACGGTTGCCGAGTCCTTGTTGAAGGATTGGGACGCTTCGGTCCAGCGACTGAGCAAGATCATGCCGAAGGATTACAAGAAGGTTTTGGCGGTCAGCGCTGCTGCTGAACGTGCAGGCAAGGATGTCAACACTGCAATCATGGAGGCAGTCAATGGCTGATCCCAAGGGTTTCCTTAAAACCTCTCGACAGACTCCGCCTCGTCGACCGGTCGACGTACGGATTCAAGACTGGAAAGAGGTCTATCAAGACTTCGGTAATGGTGAGCTGGAACAACAGGCGAGTCGTTGCATGGACTGTGGCATTCCGTTTTGCCACAGCGGTTGCCCACTAGGCAATCTCATTCCCGAATGGAATGACTTGGTTCGGCGTCAGGACTGGCAGTCGGCCATTGAGCGGTTGCACGCAACGAACAACTTTCCCGAGTTCACTGGTCGGCTGTGTCCGGCGCCCTGCGAGTCAGCATGCGTCCTGGGCATCAATGCTGATCCCGTCACGATTAAGCAAGTTGAGGTCGAAATTATCGATCGTGCATGGGATGAAGGTTGGGTTGTGCCACAGCTCCCTGATCGCTTAAGCGGAAAAACTGTTGCCGTTGTGGGATCTGGGCCAGCTGGATTGGCCGCGGCTCAGCAGTTGTCGCGTGCCGGTCACACGGTTGCTGTCTATGAGCGAGCGGATCGCATCGGTGGACTGTTGCGCTACGGCATTCCCGAATTCAAAATGGAAAAGCACCACTTGGATCGGCGATTGGCACAAATGGAAGCCGAAGGTGTGCGTTTTCGTCCCTCATCAGACATTGGTGAGTCGGTGACGTGGCCAGACTTGCGCGCTCGCTATGACGCCATTGTTGTCGCCACCGGTGCAACCGCGTGGCGTGACTTAGACGTTCCCGGTCGTGAACTAACCGGCATCATCCAAGCCATGGAGTACTTGCCCTGGGCTAACCGGGTGCAGGAAGGCGACATGGTCGAGCCGCCAATTAACGCCAAGGGCAAGCACGTCATTGTTATTGGTGGTGGTGATACCGGAGCTGACTGTGTGGGTACCGCTCATCGTCAAGGTGCAGCATCGGTGACTCAGTTAGAGATCATGCCTCGCCCTGCCGATCAACGTCCCGATGAGGCGCCGTGGCCGACCTATCCGATGCTGTACCGAGTCACCAGTGCCCACGAAGAAGGCGGCGACCGGATGTTCGCTGTTTCAACCCAGCGATTCATCGGCAACGACGAGGGGCATGTCACGGGTATTGAATTGATTGAAGTGCGCATGGTTGACGGTCGATTTGAGCCGGTCGCCGGCACTGAAGTTCAGTTACCGGCTGACTTGATCACCTTGGCCATGGGATTTGTAGGGCCACAGGCGGAAACGTTGGTCACTCAACTGGGTGTGGAACTTGATGCTCGCGGAAATGTTGCTCGCGATGCTCAATTCATGTCAACGGTGGATTCGATCTTTGTCGCGGGCGATGCGGGTCGAGGACAGTCCTTGATTGTGTGGGCCATTGCTGAAGGTCGCGCTGTCGCATCCGCGGTGGACGCGTATCTCACGGGTGAAACCAATTTGCCGTCGCCCGTGCGACCCACCGATCGCCCACTTGTGGTGTAAGCGCCGTTGGTTTGTTTGTTGTTCACGCTTTACGCCCGCGTCAGGGCTGAAGTCAGGTCATTCACGCGCTAAGATGGTGGTATGCGTAGAGCCAAGATCGTATGCACGATCGGACCCGCAACGGCCTCTCCCGAGAAGATTCTTGAGCTCGTCGAAGCCGGTATGGACGTGGCTCGCTTGAATATGAGCCACGGTGACCAGGCCACGCATGCTGCAGTTGTGGAGCGAATTCGTGACGCGGCAGCAAAAACCGGGCGCAGTGTGGGCATTTTGGTCGACCTTCAGGGTCCCAAGATCCGGTTGGGCACCTTCGCCGAAGGCTCTGTCCTGCTTCGCGAGGGAGATGCCTTCGTTATCACCACCGATGATGTGGTGGGAACTCGCGATATTGCTTCGACGACCTACTCTGGTTTGGCTGGCGATGTAAAGGCTGGGGACCTCATCCTGATTGACGATGGACGCGTGTGCTTGCGTGCTATCTCTGTTGAAGGCTCGATGGTGCGCACGATGGTTCTCGAGGGTGGTCGAATTTCGGACCACAAGGGCATTAACTTGCCTGGCGTTCCCGTGAGTGTGCCGGCGATGTCGGAAAAGGATCACGACGACCTGCGATGGGCGCTCAAGGCCGGCATCGATTGGGTGGCGCTGTCCTTCGTTCGTAGTGCGGATGACTTTGATGTGGTTCAAGCTGTCATGACTGAGGTCGGCATCAGTGTTCCGGTGATCGCGAAGATTGAAAAGCCGCAGGCCGTGGACAATCTTGAGGAAATCGTGGACCGTTTTGACGCGATCATGGTGGCTCGCGGCGACTTAGGTGTGGAATTGCCCCTGGAACTGGTGCCTTTGGTCCAAAAGCGGGCCATCGTTTTGGCTCGTGAGGCCGCCAAGCCGGTGATTGTGGCGACCCAGATGCTTGAGTCCATGGTGTCAATGTCGCGTCCAACGCGTGCCGAAGCCAGCGACGTGGCTAATGCTGTTCTCGACGGCACTGATGCTTTGATGCTCTCGGGCGAGACAAGTATCGGTGCGCACCCGATTGCCTCAGTTGAAACAATGGCCCGCATCATTTCTGCGGTTGAAAGCGAAGCCCTAGAACAGATGGATGCGGTAAACACCGAACCGCGTAATAAGGGTGAGGCCATTGCTAGTGCCGCGACCAGAGTGGGGGCAGCGATTAACGCTGAAGCCTTGGTGGCTTTCACGCAAACCGGCACGAGCGCGCACTTAGTAGCTCGCTACCGTTCGCCGATTCCAATTTATGCCTTCACGCCTGTTGAACAAGTGCGCAATCGTCTGACGCTGGTGTGGGGAGTGGAAACGTTCCTCGTTCCACCGGTGGTTCACACCGACCAGATGGTGCGTCAGGTTGACGCTGCGCTGCTGGACATGGGGCGTGTGGAGCGGGAAACATCCGTGGTCATTGTCGCCGGAAGCCCGCCGGGAATCCCCGGGAGCACCAACGCCATGCGCGTCCACGTCATGGGGCATGCCGTCTCTGAACAGGCCTTGGCCTACCGCGAATAGTGGGTTCAGTCCAGCCTGCCTTCCCCAGTTAGCTGGGTGCCCTGCTATCTTTTAGACACTCCCGTGCTGCTGGAGTGAAGTGACATCCTTTAAGGCCCGTCCAGTGAGGCGGGGAAGGAGGTCGGCCATGACGGCTGTCCCTGCTCGGCCCGCGGACTCGTTCCGCGAAGTGCTCGATGCCTCTGATATTTCTCGCGCATTAACGCGCATCGCTCATGAAATCGTAGAACGCAACAAAGGTTGCGATCACTTGGTCTTGCTCGGAATCCCTAGTCGCGGAGTCCCACTGGCGCGACGCATCGCGGCCAAGCTGAGCGAGATTGATCATTCGCACGTTCCCGTCGGTTCCATCGACATCACCATGTACCGCGATGACTTGCGGCTCAAGCCCGCTCGCGCCCTTGCGCGCACCGAGGTTCCTCCCGAAGGCATTGACGGCCGAGTGGTCATCTTGGTTGACGACGTGTTGTTCTCTGGCCGCACGATTCGCGCCGCGATGGATGCGGTCTCCGACCTGGGGCGCCCGCAAGCCATCCAGTTGGCCACTCTGGTCGATCGAGGGCATCGTGAACTTCCCATTCGTGCTGACTATGTCGGCAAGAACCTTCCGACGGCCCAAAGCGAAGCCGTGCACGTGAAATTGACCGAACTTGACGATCAAGATTCCGTTATGTTGGGGGTGGATGCCCAGTGAACACCCAGAGGAAAACTCACCTGCTCTCAACAACCGACCTCGATCGCGATGCCGCGCTGCAGATTCTCGATACGGCCGAGGAGTTGGCGCGCGTCTCGGATATGCCGATTAAGAAGATGCCCACGCTGCGTGGACGTACGGTCGTGAACTTGTTCTTTGAGGACTCCACGCGTACCCGCATCTCGTTTGAAGCTGCGGCAAAGCGCCTCTCGGCTGACGTCATCAACTTTTCCGCCAAGGGTTCGAGCGTGAGCAAAGGCGAGAGTTTGAAAGACACCGCGCTGACGCTTGCCGCCATGGGTGCGGACGCAGTGGTCATTCGGCACGCGATGTCGGGTGCTCCGCATCGGTTGGCACACGCCGATTGGATGGATGCCCACGTGATTAACGCGGGGGATGGAACGCACGAACATCCCACTCAGGCGTTGCTCGATGCTTTTACCCTGCGTCAACACCTGAGCGACCACATCACGGCGTCAGGTGCGGGTAGCACGGGTCTTGATGGTTTGCATGTGGCCATCGTTGGTGATGTCTTGCACAGTCGAGTAGCCCGCTCCAATGTTCACTTGCTCAACACCCTCGGTGCGAAAGTCACAGTGGTTGCTCCGCCGACGTTGATGCCCTTGCACACTGACAACTGGCCGTGCGAAGGCTCATATTCCTTGGATGGAGTCCTGCCGAACGTCGATGCGGTGATGATGCTGCGCGTCCAGCACGAACGAATGGATGGCGGATTTTTCCCGAGTGCCCGTGAATACAGCCAGCGCTATGGCCTGACGGTCCAGCGAGCCGCCACGATGCCCGATCACGCCATCGTGATGCACCCGGGTCCGATGAATCGAGGACTGGAGATCGAGTCACGAGTCGCGGATTCGCCACGCAGCGTCATTGTTGACCAAGTACGCAACGGTGTCTCCGTACGCATGGCTGTCTTGTACCTGCTGCTCGGTGGTAGCGAATCGGCATTGGGAGATGGTGCCGCATGAGCACGCTGTTGTTGAAGAATGTGCGACCTCTCGGGGGAGCCAACGTCGATGTTTTGATTGATAGCGGTGTGATCGCTGCTATTGGTGCGGACCTGCCGGTTGACCAAGCGCACATCATTGACGGTAAGGGGGCGGTCTTGCTCCCCGGATTTGTTGACTTGCATACGCACCTTCGTGAACCCGGTCGTGAAGATGCGGAAACTGTTGAGACCGGTACGGCAGCGGCAGCGCGCGGTGGATTCACTGCGGTGTTCGCGATGGCCAACTCCACCCCCGTGGCTGACTCTGCGGCCGTGGTCGAACAGGTATGGCGACTGGGACGCGAAATCGGCTTGTGCGATGTGCACCCAGTTGGTGCGGTATCGGTTGGCCTTCGTGGTGAACAGCTCGCCGAATTGGGCACTATGGCTGATTCAGCAGCGCGAGTTCGTGTCTTTAGCGATGACGGACACTGCGTATCTGATGCCTTGCTGATGCGTCGGGCCCTGGAATACGTCAAGGCCTTTGATGGTGTGATTGCCCAGCATGCACAAGAACCTGCATTGACTGCTGGCGCGGACATGAACGAAGGTGAAGTCAGTTCGCAACTGGGACTGCGTGGTTGGCCTCGTGTTGCGGAGGAATCCATCATCGCTCGAGACATCATGCTGGCCGAATACGTCGATTCGCGACTGCACCTGTGTCATGTATCAACGGCTGGCTCGGTTGAACTGGTGCGACAGGCCAAGGCTCGCGGCGTAAAGGTCACTGCTGAAGTGACGCCGCATCACTTGTCACTCACCGATGAGCTTGCTCGCACGTATGACCCGGCCTTCAAGGTCAACCCACCCTTGCGAACCTCTGCCGATGTCGAAGCGGTTCGCGCTGGGTTGGCCGATGGAACGTTGGATGTGGTGGGAACCGATCACGCACCGCACGCCGATCAAGACAAAGACTGCGAATGGGGTTGCGCATCCTTTGGCATGTTGGGCCTACAAACAGCTCTGTCGGTCGTCGTGGATGCGATGGTTTCAACGGGCGCCTTGGATTGGGCCGGAGTAGCCGATCGCATGTCGATACGCCCTGCCCACATCGGCCAGCTAACAGACCAGGGGCGGCCCATTGAAGTAGGGGAGCCAGCGAACCTGGTGTTGGTCGATCCCGACGCCACCTGGGTTGTGGACCCCGAGGAATTGGGTTCCAAAAGCCGCAACTCACCCTTTGCCGGTCAAACCCTGCCGGCCCAAGTTGTTCTGACACTCTTGCGCGGAAAGTTGACGTATTCATTACAAGAAAAGGTGGCCCGGTGACTAAGCGTGTTTCAGCACTTCTGGTGCTTGAAGATGGTCGCACGTTTACCGGTGTTTCCTTTGGAGCTGTGGGCGAGACCTTTGGTGAAGCTGTCTTTTCCACCGGCATGAGTGGGTATCAAGAAACCCTTACCGATCCTTCGTACCACCGCCAAGTCGTGGTGATGACCGCGCCGCACATCGGTAATACGGGCATGAACACCACGGACGAGGAAAGCCGCAAGATTTGGGTTGCCGGTTATGTGGTGCGCGAACCATCGCGCATTGCATCGAACTGGCGCAGCCAACGCACCCTCGAAGACGACCTGGTTGAAGCAGGTGTGGTGGGAATCAGTCGAATTGACACACGGGCATTGACTCGGCACCTGCGCGACAAGGGCGCCATGCGGGTGGGGATTTCCACGGTAGAAAGCGATCCTGAAGTCCTGTTGGCCAAGGTCTTGGCAAGCCCAGGTATGGCGGGTGCGAATCTGGTGGCTGATGTCACCACGGCTCAGACGTACGTTGTCCCAGCCCAGGGCGAAAAGCGATTCACGGTGGCGGCCCTGGACCTAGGAATCAAAGGCATGACCCCACAACAAATGGCCCAACGCGGAATCGAAGTCCATGTGATGCCAGCCTCAAGTACCTATGCGGACTTGATGGCCATCAACCCCGATGGCATCTTCTTGAGCAATGGTCCAGGTGACCCAGCCACCGCACATCACGCTGTGGACGTCACACGCGAAGCACTCGCAGCCCGCACCCCTGTTTTTGGCATCTGTTTTGGCAATCAAATCCTTGGTCGGGCGTTGGGTTTTGGCACGTACAAGCTCAAGTTCGGTCACCGCGGCATCAATCAACCCGTGATGGACCGCATTACAGGGCGCGTGGAAATCACCGCGCAAAACCACGGCTTCGCTGTGGATGCCCCGATCACCGCGACTCCGCAGTCACCAGTTGATACCGACTTTGGCCGTGTGAGCGTGAGTCATGTGTGCCTCAACGATGACGTCGTGGAAGGGCTGACCTGTCACGACGTACCAGCGTTCTCCGTGCAATACCACCCCGAGGCCGCCGCCGGCCCGCACGATTCCAGTTATCTGTTTGATCGGTTTTGCGAGGTCATGGAAACCGGCTCGGTTAACGTAGGGGAGGCAACCCATGCCTAAGCGCACGGACATTTCCAGCGTCCTGGTCATTGGGTCTGGCCCCATCGTGATTGGTCAAGCCTGCGAATTCGACTACTCGGGCACTCAAGCCTGTCGCGTCCTTCGGGCCGAGGGCATTCGCGTCATCTTGGTCAACAGCAATCCGGCCACGATCATGACGGACCCTGAGTTTGCTGATGCCACGTATGTCGAGCCGATCACGCCCGAGATGGTCGAAAAGATCATCGCTAAAGAGCGTCCTGACGCACTCTTGCCCACCTTGGGTGGGCAAACCGCGCTAAACACAGCGATTGCCCTGCACGAAAACGGCGTCCTGGCCAAATACAACGTCGAACTCATCGGCGCTGACATCGACGCCATTGAGCGTGGCGAAAACCGCCAACTCTTTAAATCCATCGTCGCCGACATCGGTGGCGAAAGCGCTCGCTCAGTGATCGCGCACACGATGGATGACTGTTTGCGCGGGGTCGAGGAACTCGGCGGTTATCCCGTCGTGGTTCGCCCGTCGTTCACCATGGGCGGCGCCGGTTCGGGAATCGCTTACAACCAAGCCGACCTTGAGCGCATCGCTGGTTCGGGGCTTCAAGCCTCTATCACCACCGAGGTTCTGCTTGAAGAATCCATCCTGGGCTGGAAAGAGTACGAACTCGAGCTCATGCGCGACAAGAACGACAACGTCGTCGTGGTGTGTTCGATCGAAAACTTTGACCCCATGGGTGTGCACACGGGTGACTCCATCACGGTTGCGCCGTCGCTGACGCTGACCGATGTTGAGTTCCAGCACATGCGCGACATCGGCATCAAGATCATTCGCGCGGTCGGCGTAGACACGGGTGGCTGCAACATCCAGTTCGCTATTGATCCACACGATGGCCGCTTAATCGTGATTGAGATGAATCCGCGCGTATCTCGATCGAGTGCCTTGGCTTCAAAGGCTACGGGTTTCCCGATCGCCAAGATCGCCGCCAAGCTGGCCATTGGTTACACGCTGGATGAAATCCCCAACGACATCACCAAAGAAACCCCAGCATCCTTTGAACCAACATTGGACTACATCGTCGTCAAGGTTCCGCGGTTTGCCTTCGAAAAGTTCCCGATGGCCGATGACACCTTGACCACCACGATGAAGTCTGTTGGTGAAGCCATGGCGATCGGGCGTAGCTTCCCCGAAGCCTTGATGAAGGCCATGCGATCACTGGAAAAATCCGATGGTGCCTTTGATTTTGCTAGCCCCTTGGGCAATGTGGCGGAATTATTGGAGATCGCTCAGCGCCCCACTGATGGCCGAATCAACACGGTGATGCACGCGATTCGTTCCGGTGCGAGCGTGGAAGAACTGCACAAGTCAACGAAGATTGATCCGTGGTTCCTGGACCAGATGTTCGCCATTTTTGAAGCCTCCCAAGAACTGGTTGCGGCCGGCTCACTTGATGCCGATGCTTTGGGCGAAGCCAAGCGAATGGGCTTTTCCGATAAGCAAATCGGGCAACTGCGTGGGATGGCAGAAGCCGATGTTCGTGCGCTGCGGTACGACTTAAACATTCGTCCGGTCTACAAGACAGTCGATACCTGTGCGGCGGAATTTGAAGCCAAGACTCCGTACTACTACTCCTCGTATGACCAAGAGAGCGAAGTCGAACCGCGTGAAAAGCCGGCCGTGTTGATCTTGGGTAGTGGCCCCAACCGTATTGGGCAGGGCATTGAATTCGACTACTCGTGTGTTCATGCGGCCCTGACCTTGCGCGAAGCCGGTTACGAAACCGTCATGATCAACTGCAACCCAGAAACTGTGTCTACCGACTACGACACCAGTGATCGCTTGTACTTCGAACCGCTCACGCTCGAAGATGTGCTCGAAATCTTCCATGCTGAGTCCCTTGCGGGTCCGGTTGCCGGTGTCATCGTCCAGTTGGGCGGTCAAACTCCGCTCGGTTTGGCACAAGGACTGAAGGACGCCGGTGTTCCCATCGTCGGCACCAGCCCCGAGGCGATTCACCTCGCTGAAGACCGTGGCGCGTTCGGTCAGGTCTTGGCACGGGCCAAGCTGCCGGCTCCCAAGCACGGCACGGCCACCACATTTGATCAAGCACAAGCCATTGCTGCTGACATTGGTTTCCCCGTATTGGTTCGCCCGTCCTACGTCTTGGGTGGACGCGGTATGGAAATCGTCTATGACGATGAGATGTTGCGCGGCTACATCGAGCGCGCAACCCAGATCAGCCCGGAGCACCCGGTTTTGGTTGACCGCTTCCTTGACGACGCCATTGAAATCGACGTTGATGCCCTCTTTGATGGTGAAGAGTTGTATCTCGGTGGTGTTATGGAACACATCGAAGAGGCCGGAATTCACTCCGGTGACTCGGCTTGTGCCTTGCCACCCATCACCTTGGGTCGATCCGACATTGAACGCATTCGCCAATCCACGCACGCGATCGCTGAGGGTGTGGGTGTGCGTGGATTGATCAATATCCAATTCGCCATGGCCTCCGATGTCTTGTACGTCCTGGAGGCCAACCCTCGTGCATCGCGAACAGTTCCCTTCGTCTCTAAGGCAACTGCTGTTCCGCTAGCCAAGGCCGCAGCGCGCATCATGATGGGTTCCACCATTGCGACGTTGCGTTCTGAGGGAATCTTGCCCAAGGTTGGCGATGGTGGAAACCTGCCGGAAAACTCCCCGGTGGCCGTGAAGGAAGCAGTCTTGCCGTTTGGTCGATTCCACGGCGTGGACACGGTCCTTGGGCCGGAGATGCGGTCCACCGGTGAGGTCATGGGAATTGATGCTCTCTTTGGTACCGCTTATGCCAAGTCGCAGGCTGGTGCTTACGGCCCACTCCCGATCTCGGGAAACGTCTTTGTGTCTGTAGCCAACCGCGATAAGCGCGCCATGATCTTCCCGCTAAAGCGTCTGGCTCATCTGGGCTTCACGATTTTGGCCACCGAAGGCACCGCCGACATTCTGCGCCGTAACGGCGTCGAATCGACCATCGTGCGCAAACACTTTGAAGAACCCGACGGTCGGCGCGACACGGTGGACTACATTCTGGATGGCGATGTGGATCTGATCATCAATACTCCGTTCGGCGTGGGTGCTCGTTTGGATGGGTACGAAATTCGCACAGCTGCCGTCACTCGTGGGGTGCCCTGCATCACCACGATTCAAGGTTTAGCGGCCGCCGTGCAGGGGATTGAAGCCCTGATCGCGGGCGAAATTGATGTCAAATCTCTGCAGGCTTACGCTGAACAAATTAATCAAGCACGAGACGGGATGCGTTAATGGCGGTGCAGGTTAAGGGCGAAGTCCTCGATATTCGCCGCATTGGGTCGTATTTCAACCTCAGCATGGTTGCTCCCGGCATTGCTGAGCATGCCCGTCCCGGTCACTTTGTTGCCCTCAACGTGGGTGGAGCAAGTTCAAGTTTGTTGTTGCGTCGAGCCTTCTCGATTTATCGCACCGAACAACGGGGCGTGTACGGCGGAACCGTTGACATTGTTTTTTCAGTAGCCGGACCCGGTACGGCTTGGCTTGCTGATCGCCAGCGCCACGATCCCATTGACATCGTTGGCCCGCTGGGTCGCCCGTTTATGTTGCCCGCCGAACCTGTTCCTTGTGTGTTGATCGGCGGCGGCTACGGCGCTGCGCCGCTGTTTACTTTGGCCGAGAAGCTGCGTGAGCGTGGATGCCGAGTTGACTTTGTCATGGGCGCGGCAACCGAGGATCGGCTCTTTGGCGCACTGGAGGGCAAGCGGATCTCGCAGTCTCTTGCGATCACCACTGAAGACGGCAGTCTGGGCGAGCGCGGTCGCGTAACCGATGTGTTGCCGCGCATCATTGAACGATCTGACTCCGCGGTCCTGTATGCGTGTGGCCCGATGGGCATGCTTCAAGCTGTGGCAAAGACTGCGGAACGCTACGGGATTCATAGCCAGTGTGCGGTGGAGGAATCCATGGCCTGCGGCGTGGGCGTATGTATGACGTGTGTCATGCCCGTCATCGGCGACGATGGCCAAACCCGCATGGTGCGCAGTTGCGTCGAAGGTCCCGTCTTTCGAGGCGATCGCGTGCGGTGGTCCGAGGTAGGAACAGTGCCGGAAGACACGATCGGTTCGATTGCCTGGACCCAAGCCGCCAACGATTCACTGTTCGCCGCAAGTGCCCCGATTGCGGTTGAAGAGGACCTTCCCGACTTTGAGGATGACGAGGTTGTCGCTACTTCGGATGATTCAGTTGACGGCGATGGGAGCGAGTCATGACGCGCATGCGCTTGACCACCAAGCCTGAGACCGAACAGCCGTTGCCGGACATTGATATGTCCACTCATCTAGGTGCGCTGCCCTTGGTCAATCCGATCTTGACGGCATCTGGCTGTGCTGCTGCCGGGCGCGAGCTGGATCAGTTCTTCGATATCACCACCATTGGTGGCATCGTCACCAAATCGGTGATGCAAAACCCTCGGTCGGGTCGCCCCACTCCACGTATGGCAGAGACCCCGTCGGGGATGCTCAACTCCATCGGACTGCAAGGCCCAGGCGTTGACTCCTTCATTGAGCGCGACCTCGCGTGGCTGCATGAGCGAGGTGCCACCACGGTGGTGTCAATCGCCGGTGGCAGTGTCGAGGAGTTCGCCAAGGTGGCAAGTAAATTGCGTATGGCCACGGGCGTGAGTGGAATTGAAGTCAACATCTCGTGCCCCAACGTTGAATCACGGGGCGAAGTCTTTGCGTGCGATCCAGTAGCTGCAGCCGAAGTGGTCTCAGCAGTTCGCCGCTCGACCACCCCTGGCGTCCCAGTTTTCGTCAAGCTCTCGCCTGATGTCACCGACATCGTTTCGGTAGCTCACGCTGTGGTCGAAGCCGGTGCTGATGGACTGTCCATGATTAACACCACGTTGGGCATGGTCATCGATACCGACACCATGCGACCGGCGTTGGCTGGGATCACTGGTGGACTTTCGGGACCCGCGATTCGCCCAATGGCCGTGCGATGCGTCTGGCAGGTCCACCAGGCCATGCCAGAAGTTCCCATTTTGGGAATGGGCGGCATCCGAACTGGCCTTGATGCACTGGAATTCATCTTGGCGGGTGCAAGTGCCGTGTCCATTGGCACGGTGATCTTCCACGACCCCAGCTCACCGGCGCGCATTCGTGACGAATTGGCTCGTGCTGTGGCCGAACGAGGATTTGCATCGCTCAACGATGCGATCGGATACGCCCACCGTGAACCCGATGTTGAAATCGAGCACCAGGGACCGGCTTTTGTTGAATTTGATGAAGCATTGGAAGATACCGAATCGAGCACGGACCTGTGAGCATTCGCCCCTTGAGTGACTTCGCTACCCCTGCACCCATTGCTGTGGCCTTGGATGCGCCCGACCTTGCCAGCGCGGTGGTACTTGCGGGCCAAGTGAAGGATTCGGTCAGCACCTTCAAAGTCGGTCTTGAGTTGTATATGCGCTACGGACCCGACGCGGTTCAACAAGTGCGCGATGCTGCTCCTGGTCGGTTGCTCTTCTTAGACGTCAAACTCCACGACATCCCCAACACTGCGGGCGGGGCTGCCCGAGCCGTTGCTCAGCTGCAGCCCGATATTTTGACGGTGCATGCAGCCGGTGGTGCAGCAATGATTGCGGCCGCCGTTGAAGCACTTCCGCAAACCCGGGTAGCCGCCGTGACGATTTTGACCTCGCTGTCGGCCCAAAACCTTGATGAACTCGGCATCGTTGGCCCACCCATTGATGCAGTCCGCCGGTTAGCGAGCCTGGCGGTCAACGCTGGTGCCAGTGCGTTGGTGTGTTCGCCGGCTGAAGTCGCTGCGGTTCGCAGCGAAGTGGGCCCGGAAGTCTTGTTGATCACGCCAGGTGTTCGCCCCGTGGGTGCAGATGTGGGGGATCAACAGCGCGTGGCCACTCCAGAGCAAGCCTTGGCCGATGGAGCAAGTTTGTTAGTGATTGGTCGCCCCATCACCGCGGCTGACAATCCCGGTGTTGCGGCAGCTCACCTTGCAGCGAGTGTGCAGGCCTAACCATGTCCGACACTGGCAAGCTTCTTGTGGTTGTTGGCCCGTCCGGCGTGGGCAAAGGCACGGTCATTCGCCAGGCGCTGGAACAAGACCCCACCATGTGGTTGTCAGTGTCAGTGACTGGTCGCGAACCTCGATCCGGTGAAGTCAATGGCACGGATTACGTCTTTGTCTCGCTTGAGGAATTTGAGACCATGGCGCAATCGGATGCACTTCTCGAGTGGGCCGAATATGCGGGCAACCCCTATGGCACTCCCCGACAGCCTGTCCAGGAGCGCCTGAGCGCTGGCCAGTCGGTGATCCTGGAAATCGATATTGCGGGCGCTCGCCAAGTCAAGGCAAATCTGCCCGAGGCGGTTGTGGTCTTCCTCGCCCCACCCGATGTGGCCGAATTGGAGCGCCGGCTACGAGGGCGAGGGACCGAGACCGAGGAATCGGTCCAGCGCCGGCTCGCCATTGCCCAAACCGAGTTCGCAGCCGAGCCAGAGTGCGATTTGGTCATCGTCAACGACGATGTGCAGGCAGCGGCAGCCCAACTGATAGAGTTAGCCCACCGCTAGAGCCCATAAAGGCTTCCGGCGCATCCTTATCCGTTTGTTGAGAGGTTCCCTGTGTCGCGTACCGCCGCTACTCCAGAAGGCATCACCAACCCGCCGATCGATGAGTTGTTGGACAAGGTGGACAACAAGTACAGCCTGGTCATCTTTGGTGCCAAGCGCGCGCGTCAAATCAATGCGTACTACTCGCAACTTGCTGAAGGCTTGCTCGAGTACGTCGGCCCACTGGTTGAAACCCACGTTCAGGAAAAGGCGCTCTCGGTCGCACTGCGCGAGATCAACGAAGATTTGCTGGACCTGCAATACACGCCGGCAAGCCCTGGTTATGTTGAGCCAGTTGCAGCTCCGAGCTCCGCGGCCATCGCCATTGATGACGATTTGATCTTGGGCACCTCTAATCCAGAAATTGTTGAAGCCGACCCGGCCTAATCTCGGGTAATACTTCCCCATGAGCACCACTCAACGCAGTGTCGTCCTTGGGGTTTCTGGTGGCATCGCTGCCTACAAAGTCGCACAGCTCTTACGCCTTTTCACTGAGGGTGGATTTGATGTGCGCGTAGTTCCGACCCATTCCGCCTTGGAGTTTGTCGGCAAGGCCACCTGGGAAGCACTGTCTGGGCATCCCATCGCATCCGATGTGTGGACTGATGCTCATGACGTGCCGCATGTGATGGTCGGGCGCGAAGCAGACTTGGTCTTTGTTGCCCCGGCCACTGCAGACCTGATGGCCCGTGCCGCCCACGGGCTAGCCAACGATTTACTCACCAATGTGTTGCTCACGGCTACCTGCCCGATCGTCTTGGCGCCGGCGATGCACACCGAGATGTGGGAAAACTCAGCCACGCAAGCCAACGTTGTCACGTTGCGTAGCCGCGGGGTAGTTGTCCTCGATCCTGATGAAGGCCGCCTGACCGGTGCAGATTCGGGCAAAGGTCGATTGCCAGAACCGCAAGCACTCTTTGCTGCAGCACTTGCCACGTTGCAAGGCAATCCAGCAGACCTTGCCGGCAAACGTGTCGTTGTTTCTGCCGGTGGCACGCGCGAACACGTTGATCCGGTGCGCTTTCTGGGCAATCGATCATCTGGTCGTCAAGGATTTGCGGTAGCCGCCGCCGCTGCGCGCAGGGGAGCCGAGGTGACATTGATTGCCGCCAACGTTTCGCTTCCCACACCAGCTGGCGTCAAGCGCGTTGATGTGGTCTCCGCACAGGAACTCCACGATGAAGTGATGCAGTATTCGGTAGGTGCTGATGTTGTCGTGATGGTTGCTGCTGTTGCGGATTTTCGTCCCGTCGTCACCACCGACGTCAAGATCAAGAAGTCGCGAACCCCTGATCCCATTGCACTGGAACTGACCACGGATGTCTTGTCGGCGTTGGTCGAGCACCGGACGGGCGGACAAGTCATCATCGGTTTTGCGGCTGAAACAGGCGATGCCGACACTTCCGTTTTGGAATTCGGAAGGCAGAAGCTGGCAGCCAAGGGCTGCGACGTTTTGGTGGTCAACGATGTCGGCCCCGCCGGTGCCTTTGAATCGGCAAAGAATGAGGTCTACATCTTGGATGCTGAGGGTGGGCAAATCCACGTTCCTCGAGCCGATAAAGCCCTCATCGCTGAAGCGTTGTGGGACGCCGTTGCAGGACGATCTTGACACTAGGGTCCAGCGTTCAGTCGCGTCCCTCTAAGATGAGCACGCCCGAAAGGGCCTAGTCAAAAAGCACTGTATTTACGAGGAGATTTTCATGAGTCGTCGCCTGTTTACGTCTGAGTCAGTGACCGAAGGTCACCCGGACAAGATGGCTGACCAAATCAGCGACTCGATCCTTGATGCGTTGTTGGCTAAGGACAGTCAGTCACGCGTAGCAGTGGAAACCATGTTGACCACTGGGCTGGTGCACGTTGCTGGCGAAGTCACCACTGAGGCCTACGTTGACATCCCCGCCATCGTTCGCGAGCGTGTGTTGGAGATCGGCTACGACTCCTCGGACAAGGGCTTCGACGGTCGCTCCTGTGGAATTTCTGTTTCTATTGGTAGCCAATCCGCTGACATCGCGCAGGGCGTTAATGACGCCGTTGAAGAACGCAGCGAAGGCTCATCGGACCCACTGGACCAGCAAGGCGCGGGTGACCAAGGTTTGATGTTTGGTTACGCCTGCGATGAAACCCCTGAATTGATGCCTTTGCCCATCATGCTGGCTCAGCGTCTGGCCGAGCGCTTGACGTTGGTGCGCAAGAGCGGAGATGTGTCCTACCTTCGTCCCGATGGCAAGACCCAGGTCACCATTGAGTACGACGGCGACCGTCCCGTGCGCGTTGAGACCGTGGTGGTGTCAAGCCAGCACAAGGACGACATTGATATTCCCGGTCACATGACCCCGGACATTCGCGAACTCGTGGTCGACCCGATTTTGGCTGAGCTCGACATCGACACTGAGGGTTACAAGTTGTTCGTCAACCCCACCGGACGCTTTGTTGTCGGTGGCCCACAAGGTGACGCTGGATTGACCGGACGCAAGATCATCGTTGACACCTACGGCGGCATGGCTCGTCACGGTGGTGGCGCATTCTCGGGCAAGGACCCATCGAAGGTGGACCGTTCCGCGGCCTACGCGATGCGTTGGGTAGCCAAGAACGTTGTGGCCGCTCAACTTGCTAAGCGTTGTGAAGTCCAGGTCGCGTACGCCATTGGTGTGGCACACCCGGTCGGGTTGTTCGTGGAAACCTTTGGCACCGGAGTGATTGATGACGAACAGATCGCGAATGCGATTCACAACGCGTTCGACCTTCGCCCAGCAGCCATCATTGCTGACCTGAAGCTCAAGCGTCCGATCTACGCAGCCACGGCGGCCTACGGTCACTTTGGTCGCGAATTGCCGGACTTCACCTGGGAAAACATTGATCGCGTAGCCGCCCTGAAGTCGGCTGCTGGTATCTAAGTCTGCGCGTCAGGTAGAGCGGGCATGATGGGCTCGTGACGCAGTCTGCAACCACACCAGCCCCCTTGGTGGCACAGGTCTTGCTTGATGTCTCTCTGCCGCACCTTGATCGCACCTTTGACTATGCCGTCCCCGAAGCACTAGACGCCGCAGCGGTTCCTGGCGCGCGAGTTCGAGTGCGTTTTGCTGGACGCAAAGTCAACGGCTTCATCGTGCAACGCACCAACAGCACCGAGCACACGGGCACACTCGCAGCTCTCGACACCGTGGTCTCTAGTGAGCCGGTTTTGACTCCTGCCATTGCTGACGTCGCGCGACGCGTTGCTGATCACTATGCGGGCACTGTTGCCGATGTGCTGCGATTGGCGATTCCACCGCGTCACGCCAAAGTCGAGGCCGAGGATGTGGTGCCTTTCGTGGCCAGCGAGTCTGCGAGGCCTGCGGACATTACTCAGTGGCAGAACTTCACTGACGGTGAGCAGTTCCTTGGCGAACTCTCACAAGGCCCGCCATCTCGTGCGGTGATTGCTACACCACCGAGCTTGTCGATCGCCGAATTAGTTGCACAAGCCGTTATTTGCACGCGTAATGGCGCCAAGAATGACGATGGTAAGTCTGTTCTGGTGGTGGTGCCCGATCATCGCGATGTTGACCACTTCGTGCAGGTTCTTGAAACCGCGTTGCCCGCTGACCGCGTCACGAGGCTTACCGCGGATGTGGGTCCATCGAAGCGCTATCGGCATTGGCTCAGCATCTTGCGCGGGCAATCCCGGGTTGTGGTGGGAACCCGGGCGGCCATGTTTGCGCCGGTGTGTGAACCAGGGTTGTTCGTCATCGTTGACGACGGTGATGACTTGCACGCCGAACAGCACGCCCCCTATCCACACGTTCGCGAAGTGTTGGCGATGCGCTCAATGAGTGAGTCCGCAGGATTCCTGGTGATCGGACGCGTTCAGACCTGTGAGGGGGAGCGCCTAGTTCGTAGCGGATGGGCGCGATCAATCAGTGCCGATCGAGAATTTGTTCGTTCGCTTTCTCCTCGAGTCCACACCGTCGGCTCGGATGCCGAATTAGAACGCGACCCTGGTGCGGTCAGTGCACGGTTGCCCAGCGTTGCTTTACGTACAGCACGAGCTGCCCTAGAAACGGGTCCGGTGCTGGTGCAGGTTCCTCGCGCGGGATATCTGCCGGTAGTTGCTTGCCAAAACTGTCGTGAAGTTGCGCACTGCGATAACTGTCATGGCCCATTGCGACTTACGGGCGCCGGTCGGGCACCGATGTGTGGTTGGTGTGGAACGGTTCGGGCCCAACACGTGTGTGCCGCATGTGGTAGTTCCGCGCTTCGTGCGGTGCGCACCGGTGCTGGGCGTACGGCCGAGGAGCTCGGGCGGGCTTTTCCTGGCATTCAGGTCATTACCAGCGGGCGCGAAGGCGTGGTGTCGCGGGTGAGCGCCAAGCCAGCCCTTGTGGTGTCAACGCCTGGTGCTGAACCCATTGCGCAGGGTGGTTACAGCGCAGCGTTATTACTTGATGGTGATTCACTCTTGCATCGCGTTGACCTGCGATCGGATGAAGAAGCGTTGCGACGATGGATGAACGCCGCCAGCTTGGTCAAGCCAACAGGTGATGTCGTCATCATGGCCGACCCCGCGCACGCATCGGTCCAAGCTGTGGTGCGGTGGGATCCGCTCGGGTTTGCCCACGCGGAATATGAGCAGCGCACGGTGGCTCACTTGCCACCGACTTCTCGTGTTGCTGCCCTCGACGGCCCGCCACGTGGCATTGATCAACTGATGGGGGAGTTGGAGTTGCCCGAAGTGGCCGATGTCTTGGGTCCGGTTCCCCTGGATGAACCCGAACGCGTGCGGTTGATCATTCGGGTGCCGTTGGCACAGGGGGCTGCATTAGCCAAGGAATTGCATCGAGTGCAGTCCGTCCGGTCGGCGCGCAAGGTGGCCGACCATGTCGTAGTGCGCATTGACCCGCTCAATTTGATCTAGTGGCCTGACTACTCAGGAGCACTCAAGGGCGTAGATTAGGCACCCACAGGACGAGGAGAGTGACTCATGACGGTTCAGCCGATCCGACTTTTCGGCGATCCTGCCTTGCGCACCCCGGCCGAGCCTGTGGTCAATTTCGACAAGGAACTGCGCGTCTTAGTACGTGACCTAACGGAAACGATGATCATGGCTCCCGGCGGAGGTTTGGCAGCACCGCAAATTGGGGTGATGCTACGCGTGTTTACCTATGACGTGGATGGTGAACTCGGTCACTTGATCAACCCAGACTTAGACCTCAGTGATGA